>DATHUY010000155.1 GCA_035461765.1 Longimicrobiales bacterium | reverse complement strand
CTCCGTCAGGTCGGCCGAGAGGTCGCTGGCCTCGGCTGGTAGTCCCCGAGCTCCGGGACCCGTCGCACGCAGGACCGCGCGTATGCGGCGGAAGGGAAGTGAATCCGGCACCGCACGTGGTGCTGACCGAACGAATGATTCGATCCCGCCAGCGAATGGAAGCCCCCAGGAAGCCACGTTGCGGCTCCTGGGGGCTTCTCTTTTCCATGCGCCGTGCGCTGGCGATGACGCGGACCCGCACGTAGACTCCCGCATGCCTGAACCCGCACTGCCGCGCCCATCGAAAATCATTTGCGTGGGCCGCAACTATGCCGCCCACGCCCGCGAGCTGGGTAACGACGTTCCGGAGCGTCCGCTGCTCTTCCTGAAGCCGCCTTCGTCGCTGATCCGGGACGGCGGCTGCATCGTGCTGCCGCGGGACTCAAAGCGCGTGGAGCACGAGGCGGAAATCGGCGTCGTAATCGGCCGCAAGGCGCGGCATGTGTCGGCGCCGGAGGCGTTGAGCTGCGTCGCGGGATATCTGCCGGTGAACGACGTGACTGCGCGCGATCTCCAGAAGCTGGATGTGCAGTTCACGAGGGCGAAGGGATTCGACACGTTCTGCCCGATCGGCACGCCGGCCCCGCACGATGACTGGCGCGAGCTGGAGGTGATCGGAAGGGTCAACGGCGTGGTGCGGCAGCATGGCCGGGCGGCGGACATGATCTTCGGCATACCGGACATCATCGCGTACGTCAGCCGTATCATGACCCTGGAGCCGGGCGACATCATTGCGACGGGCACGCCCGAAGGCGTGGGTCCGCTCGCACCGGGCGACACGATCGAGATCGAGATTCCGGGCATTGGCAGCATCAGCAACCCCGTAGAGGCTTCAGACGATGAGCACGATTGAGCCGCGCATGATTCAGCTGGCAGGGCGATTCTCGAACTTCCCTTCGTATCCACTCGCGGATGTTCCGCAGATCAAGCGCGATCTGATCGGACGCGGTGTGGACGTGATCGACCTGGGTGCGGGCGACGCCGATCTGGCCCCGCCGCCCGCGGCGGTGGCTGCACTTCAGGCTGCCGCGGCCCAGCCCCAGATGAGCCGTTACCCCTTCCAGCTCGGACTGCCGGCATTCCGGGAGGCTGTCAGTGCATGGATGCAGAAGCGGTTCGATGTGAAGCTCGACCCCTATCGCGAAATCCTGCCGCTCATCGGCTCGAAGGAAGGCATCGCGCACATCGCGTTCGCCTATGCCGGGCCGGGTGACGTGACGGTCTTCCCGGATCCGGGTTATCTGCCCTATCTCGGCGGCACGCTGCTGGCCGGCGGGGAGCCGCATCCGGTGCCGCTGCGGCCGGAGAACGATTTCCTGATCCCGTTCGATGACATCGAAGATGACGTCGCACGTCGCACGCGCATCGTGTATCTCAACTATCCGAATAACCCCACCGCGGCGATCGCGCCGCTGGGATATCTGGAGCAGGCGGTCGACTTCTGCCGGCGCCATGGTGCGATTCTCGTCTATGACAACGCGTACAGCGAGATCGCGTTTGACGGTTACCGTCCGCCGAGCATCTTCGAGGTCGACGGCGCCATCGACGTTGCCGTCGAGTTCCACTCGTTCTCGAAGACGTACAACATGACGGGCTGGCGTATCGGCTGGGCCGCGGGCGGGGCGGGTCCGATCGCGGCGCTGGCGCGGGTGAAATCGTTCGTGGATACCGGCCAGTTCCTGCCCATTCAGGCGGCGGCCGCGGCAGCGCTCGAGACGTACGACGAGTGGGTGCCGGCGAACGTCGCACAGTTCCGCGACCGGCGGGACGCCCTCGTGACGGCCCTGAACGAGGCTGGCATCGAAGCGACAGCGCCTGCGGCGACGATGTACCTGTGGGTGCCCGTACCCGGCGGCGCGTCGGAGACGTTCGCCCGGCGCGCACTCATGGAGCAGGGTGTCGTGATCATGCCAGGTGCGGCGCTCGGCGCCGGGGGCGAGGGCTTCTTCCGTGTGGCGCTGACCCAGCCGGCGGAGCGGCTGCGCGAGGCTGCCCGGCGCCTGGCCACGCTGTTATGACGGAACCGGCCCTCTGAGGCGGGTTATCAGGGTCATGCATGAGGCCCGGGGGCGACACCAGACAGCGGCGGTGCGTCGCGACCGCCACAATGACGGTGTCGTCCTGGGTCCGGCGATCCTGGTCTCTGCACTCGTCCATCTCATCATCCTCTTCGGTCTCTCGTTCCGCACCCAGGTCGAGCCGCGCGTCCCGTCCGCGCCGATCTCGCGCATCATCCATGTCGCGCCGGCCATGCAGGCCTACGACATCGTCCAGGTGGCTGGCGAAGTGGCACCGATCGAAGTTCAGGTAATGGAGCGGGCTCCGCCGCGGACGGAACCGGTGCGGCCCACGCCGCCCGGTGCGGTCCCAGTCGAGACGGAGATCGGTCGCGCACCGGAGCGGGAGGATCCGCGCTCGGTCCGCGACCGTCTTCGCTACCACCTCACCACGCCGCAGCTGTGGCGTCCTCCGAGCGAGGAGATCGTTGCAGAGCCGACACCCCAGGAGATCGTGCAGCGTCGCATTGCTGCGCAGCTGGGCGAATACAACGACTCGGTGGCGGCAGAAGCTGCTGCCGCTGAACGGGCCATGGACTGGACGGTGAAGGATGCGGATGGCGGTCGCTGGGGCGTGTCGCCGGGGGCTATCCACCTGGGCAGCATCACCATCCCGGTCGGCGATTCACATTTTGCCGTGGCGCCCGGTCGCAGGGAGGAGTTTGCAGGTCGGGTGCGCACCTGGAACGAGCTGCAGGATCAGGCCGTCCGGGAGGAGGCGAAGGGTGAATTCAAGGATCGCGTGAAGGCCATCGAGGAGCGGATGAACCGGGAGCGTGCCGCCCGCGTCGGGACAACGCCTCCACCGCCGCCAGCGCCGCGCGATACCACTCGCTCGGGCGGGCAGCCGCGGTAACGACCCGATTCGGGAGAGGTCGGCCTCCAGAGAAAGCGGCCGGATCCTCGATCAGTCCGTACCGGACGAGGCCGTGCCGGGCATCGACTCAGGCGGTGCTGGCTTCCCGATGAGAAAGCCCTGCACGTAATCACAGCCTGCCTGTCGCAGCCAGTCCATCTGGCACTGCTCCTCGACCCCCTCCGCAACCACCTTCGCGCCGATACGGTGTGCGAGCGAGATCAGAATCTCGATGAGCTGCTCCTCGCGCGGATCGCTGCCGAGGCCGCGGATGAAACAGTGATCGAGTTTCAGCAGGTCGACGGGGAACAGCTTCAGGTACGCGAGCGACGAGTGGCCGACACCGAAGTCGTCGAGTGCGATCCTGACTCCGAGACGATGGAGTGCCTCCAGCACACCCGCAGTACGCGCCGGGTCCCGCATGGCAGCGCTTTCCGTGACTTCGATCACGAGGCGTGACGGCTCCAGCCCGTGCGCCTGGAGCGTGCGTTCCACGTACTCCGGCAGGTCAGGGTCCTGCAGAGATCGCGCGGACAAATTCACGGAGACCCAGCCGCTCCAGCCGGTTTCCAGCCATTTCACCGCCTGCCGTGCCGCGGTGGCGATCGCCCACCGGTCGAGCGACAGGATGCGTCCGGTACGTTCGGCTATCGGGATGAACGCCGACGGCTGGAGCAGTCCGCGCTCCATGTGAGGCCAGCGTGCGAGCGCCTCGACGCCGACGATCTCATTGCGCGCCAGGGCTTCCGCGCCGACGATCTCGCCGTTCGTGCCGATGATCGGCTGGTAGTGCAGCACGAACTGGTCGTGTTCCCACGCCCAGTGCAGGTCCTCCTCGAGCAGGATGCGGTCATGGCTCGCGGCGCTCACGCTCCGCTCGAAGAACTCGAAGGAGGTACCGGCCTGTTCCGCGCGCCGGAGCGCAACCTCGGCCGCTCCCACCAGGTCATCGAACGAGCTGGCATCCTGTGGATAGAGCGCTACGCCGATTCTGCACGTCACGTCGATGGCGCGATCGCGCAGCGTGAACGTCTGCGAAATGGACTGGTGCAGCCGATGCACTACGCGCGCGATCGACGGCTCGTCGGCGGCATCACTCAGGAGCACGAGGAACTCGTCCCCGCCCATCCGTGCCAGCGTGTCGCTCTCGCGCAGCCCCTGTTTCAGTCGCTCGGCCACTGTGCGCAGCAGGTCATCGCCGATAACGCGGCCGTGCTTGTCGTTGACGCTGCGCAGGTCCGCGACATCAATGTGCAGCAGCCCGGCGGTGCTGCCGTGCCGCCGCACGAGGGCGAGGATCTGACGTGCACGCTCGCGCAGCAGCCGGTGATTGGCGAGGCCCGTGAGCGCGTCGTAGTAGGCGTGGTCCTCGACCTCCTTCTCGACGCGACGCCGGCTCGTGATGTCCCGGGCGATCGCGATGAAGCGGGGCGGCGTGATGTCGTCGCCCTCCAGGCGCGTGATCGTGAGATCGACCGTGCAGAGCGCGCCATCCATGCGCCGGTTCAGCACCTCGCCCGTGTACGGCTCGCCCGACGCGAGTGTCTGCCACATGGCACTGAAGAACTCCGGGCGATGGCGCCCGGACGCCAGCAGGGAGACCGGCCGGCCGAGAACCTCCGCCGAGCGGTATCCGAACATCGTTTCGAACGCGCCGTTCACGTACTCGAGCCGGCCATCGAGGTCCGTGATGTACGCGGCGTCGGTGCCGGTATCGAGCGCACGCGCCAGCAGTCGCGCGTGGTTGTGGATCTCAGCCTGGTCGGTAACCTCGCGCAGCTCCACCAGCACGGCGGCCTGACCGTTGAGGTCCACGCGACCCGGCGTAGACAGATGGAGCCAGCGGCGGGCCGCATACGGGCCGCGCGTCGGCACGACGCACGGCGGCGGCGGCTCCGAGAGCCAGGCGCGCGCCGTCCAGTCA
Source organism: Longimicrobiales bacterium (assembly GCA_035461765.1). Classification (GTDB taxonomy): domain Bacteria; phylum Gemmatimonadota; class Gemmatimonadetes; order Longimicrobiales; family RSA9; genus SH-MAG3. Next base: position 33,667 of record DATHUY010000155.1, on the reverse strand, counting down.
TCCACCGTGGCGCGCTGGTCGGGCTGGATGAGGTCTGCGAACGACAGCGCGAGGTCGGCGGCGCGATCACACGCCTCGCCGAGCACCTCGCGTGCATTGGGTGTGATCGATGCGACGACGCCGTCGCGGCTCAGGAAGCAGAACACCGTGCTGCCCAGCGTCCGGGCCGCTCGCATCTCGGCGGACATGTCCGGGCGTGCGCGTGTGCGCAGCCGCGGACGCACCAGCATGACGAGCATGGCTGCGGCCACCGTCGCAAGGGTGCCGTCGGACGTCAGTACGGACGCAAGTCCGCCGTGGAACGAGATGAACGTGCTGATGGCAGCCGCCCTCTTCGCCTGAATGAAAGACCGGTTGTTCGGGGAGTGCACAAAATCTAGGGGGCTCACGCGTACGCACGCAAGGTGCACGAGCGCGTATGGTCTGCGATTTGCACCCGGAAAACAGTGTCCGATACCACGCATAAAATGATCGAGCGGGAGGATATATGTTCCGTCGTCAGCAGGACGCGGTCCCCATGTGGATCCTGGCCGGAGGAGCCGTTGCCGGAGTTTCAGCCGCCCTGTCCTGGGCGGTGCTGCGCACGGTCCGCCGCCGGCGCGACCGCCTGCCGCTGACTACAGACCTGGATTATCTGGAGGATGCCGCCGTCGACGTTCTCCGGCGGGATTCGCTGACCGGCAGTGCCGCAATCGATGTGGCGGCCACCGGTCCCGGCATGATCGAGCTGACGGGTGTCGTGGCGACGCACGAGATCGCGCAGCGCGCCGCCCGCCTGCTGCACGCTCTGCCGGGCGTGCGTACCGTGGTGAACCGGCTGGACACGGGAGCGCTGGAGCAGCAGCTGGCGTCGAATCGCGGGCGTCGCGCGCGCGGTGAGCCGGCAACGCGCGAGCGGCAGTGGTACGGCGTGCGGGTCGGCATGGGCCGTCGGCGTCAGTCACCCGAAACGGATCCGGGTCGCGATGACGATGCCGCGAAGATTCGGACGCGCAGCCTGGAGGTGAGCGCGGCGGACATCAATGAGGGGCTGAACGCCGTGGAGGACGGTGAGGGCGCCAGGCCGGACGCGTAACGCCCGGTAAAACCACACACTCGCGCGGTTGACGCGGCCCTTCGGCCCGCGCTAACCTAGTCGGATATACCTTTGCGCGAGTGAGTGAATGGCGGAGCCGCTTTCGTCTCAGTACGACCCTGCACAAATCGAGGCCGCGCTCTACCGTGAGTGGGAAGAGCGCGGCTATTTCCATGCAAGGGCGGAGCGCGTCCTGAAGCAGGACGCCGACCCCTATGTCATCGTCATTCCCCCGCCGAACGTAACCGCCGTGCTCCACATGGGGCACGGTCTCAACAACACGATCCAGGACGTCCTGATCCGATGGCGCCGGATGCAGGGCCGCGAGGCGCTCTATCTGCCCGGCACCGACCACGCCGGGATCGCGACGCAGAACGTAGTGGAGAAACAGCTCGCGGCAGAGGGAAAGACACGCTACGACGTGGGTCGCGAGGCGTTCGTCGAGCGCGTGTGGGAATTCGTGGATCGCACGGGTTCGACCATTCTCGAGCAGCTCCGCGCAATCGGCTGTTCCTGCGACTGGACGCGAACGCGGTTCACGCTGGAACCGGATCTGTCGCGTGCCGTGCGCGAGGCGTTCGTCCGGCTGTTCGAGAAGGGATTGATCTACCGCGGCAAGTACATCATCAACTGGTGTCCGCGCTGCCTCACCGCCCTTTCCGATGAGGAGGCGGAACCGGCGGAGACGCAGGGGCGGCTCTACCACATCCGCTATCCCGTGCTCGGTGACGGCCCGGCCGGCGCCGCGCGTCTGCCTGACGGCCGACCCTACGTAGTGGTGGCGACGACGCGTCCGGAAACCATGCTCGGCGATACGGCGGTGGCCGTGCATCCCGGTGATGAGCGTTACAGCGCGCTTGTTGGCGGCATGGTGCAGCTGCCGCTCGTCGAGCGCGAGCTGCCGGTCGTAGCCGATGATTATGTCGATCCGGAGTTCGGTACCGGCGTCGTCAAGATCACGCCGGCGCACGATCCGAACGATTTCGAGCTGGCGAAGCGGCACGACATCGCGCCGCTGGATGTGATGACGCCGGACGCACACATGAGCGAGGATGTGCCGGATCCGTTCCGCGGTCTGGAACGGTTCGAGGCCCGACGCCGCGTCGTCGCCGCATTGCAGGACCTCGGGCTGATCGAACGCATCGAGGATCATACGCACTCCGTGCCGCACTGCTATCGCTGCGACACGGTGGTGGAGCCGCGGCTGTCGGAGCAGTGGTTCGTACGCATGAAGCCGCTCGCGGAGCCCGCGCTCGCGGCGGCGCGCTCCGGGCGAGTCCGGTTTACGCCGGACCGGTGGACGAAGGTCTACGAGCACTGGCTCGACAACATCCGGGACTGGACGATCTCGCGGCAGCTCTGGTGGGGTCATCGGATCCCGGTCTGGTACTGCAGGGCGGAAGGCTGCGGCAACGTAATGGCGCCGCGCACCGACCCAACGGAGTGCTCGAAGTGCCGCAGCGCCGACATCGAGCAGGATCCCGACGTGCTCGATACCTGGTTCTCATCCTGGCTCTGGCCACTGTCGACGCTCGGCTGGCCCGACGAGACGGAGGATCTACGCGCGTTCTACCCGACGCAGACGCTCGTGACGGCGCCGGAGATCCTGTTCTTCTGGGTCGCCCGCATGATCATGGCCGGGTACGAATTCAAGGGTGATGCGCCCTTCAGCGATGTCTATCTCACGGGTACCGTACGTGACACGCAGGGCCGGAAAATGTCGAAATCACTCGGCAACGGCATTGACCCGCTCGAGGTCGTGGAACTGTACGGTGCGGACGCACTCCGCTACACGGTCATATCGAGCGTCGGTTTCGGCACGGACGTATACATGGATCCGGACAATCTGGATGCGACGTTCAGTGCCGGCCGGAACTTCTCCAACAAGATCTGGAACGCCGGCCGCTTCGCGCTGATGAACATCGGCGACGATCCGGTTGCGGCGGTGGATGATGTGCGTGGCGATCTGGAGACGGCTGACCGGTGGATCCTCTCACGGCTGTCCGCCGCGACGGCAGACGTGACGCGGCAGCTCGAGGCGTTCCGGTTCCACGAGGCTGCGGAGAGCGCGTATCACTTCTTCTGGGGTGAGCTGGCGGACTGGTACCTGGAGCTGATCAAGCCGCGCATGCAGACGGATGCATCGGCGGCGAGCCGTGCGGCGGCGAAGGCGACACTCGTCCACGTCCTCGATGGTGCGCTGCGGCTGCTGCACCCGATTATGCCGTACATCACGGAATCGTTGTGGCTGCGGCTGCCCGTCGCGACCGGCTCGGAGCGCGAGGAGTCGCTCGTCACGGGTCGCTGGCCCGAGCCCGGTATGCGTGATGCGGATGCCGAGGCGCAGATGGAGGCGCTGATGGAGCTCATCGGCGCCGTACGCACGCTGCGTTCGGAATACAACGTCCCTGCCGGATCCCATGTGCGTGTGCAGCTGAGCAATCCGGGGCCATCGCTGCGCGAGGCGCTGGCTGCGGAGGAGCGTGCGCTGCGACGGATGGCGCGCGTGGGTGAAGTCACCGTGAACGGGAGCGCGGAAGGGATGGGCGCGCATGCGGTGCTCCGCAGCGGCGCCGACTTGTTCCTGCCGCTGGCGGATGTCATCGACGTGAAGCAGGAACGGCAGCGCCTGGGGCGGGAGCTGGAGCGGATCGAGGGGCAGCTGCGCGCCACGGAAGCGCGTCTGTCGAGCGAGCAGTTCGCGGCGCGGGCTCCCGCGGAGATCGTGGCGCGCGAGCGGGAGAAGGCGGACAGCCTGCGCGACCAGCGCGACCGACTGGACGCCAAGCTGCGCGGCCTCGGTTGAGCATGCGTGGGGCGGCGCTGCTGTGTGCGCTCGCCACCGGCGTGCTCGCGTGCGCCCGTCCGTTCGCGCCGCCAGGCGGCGAGCGGGATGTGGTCGCGCCGCGCCTCGTCGAGACCGTGCCTGCCCCGCTCGCTGTTGTCGAGCCGGGCACCGCACCGGCGGTGATCCGGTTCGATGAGCGGCTCAGCGAGCGCGGCTTTTCCGAGGCGCTCGTGAGCGTATCTCCACTCGACAGCACGCTGCGCGTAGAACGTTCAGGGTCCGAGGTGCGTGTCCGCATCGATGGCGGCTGGCGCCCGAACCGCGTCTATCGTGTCGTCCTGCTCCCCGGTGCGAGCGACCTGTTCGGCAACGCGCGGCGCGAGCCCGTCGAGCTGGTCTTCTCCACCGGTGCGCCGGTCGGCAGCACCGCGCTGGCCGGCATGGTGATCGACCGGCTGACAGGTGTGGGCGCACCCCAGGGCGTCGTCGATGCCGTGCACCGTACCGAGGGCGCACGCTACACGGCCATCGCTGACAGCTCCGGCTTCTACTCGCTGCGCTACCTTCCCGTGGGTCAATACGATGTACGGGCCTATGAGGATCTGAACCGCAACCGCCGGCGCGACGCCATGGAGCCGGTCGACAGCGGCCACACTGCACTGTTCGCGCAACCGACCGACACGGTCGCGCTCGTCTTCCAGGTCCTCATTCCGGACACCACGGCACCGCGCGTCACGAGTGCCAGGGCACTGGACTCGCTTCACGTGCGTGTCGAGTTGGATGATTACGTCGATCCCGCAGCCGGACTCCAGGATGCGCGTGCTGCAGTCAGTACGCTGCCCGACAGCAGCGCCTGGGCCGTGAGTGCGCGCGTCATGTCGGAAGTGGTATTCAACGCCGAGAGGAACGCGGCACGACTCGCCGCCGACAGCGCTGCGGCCGCCGCGGACACCGCAGCTGCGGTGCGCGATACCCTCGCGGCTCCCGCCGCGCCCGTCCCGGTGCGGCCTGGCGTGTCGCCCGGTGGTGGTGCTGTCGACCCTGCGCTGCCCACGCGCGCGCTGGTCGTGCGTCTCGAGCGGCCGCTGGTGCCGGGCAGCTATACCATCTCCATATCCGGCGTGACCAACCTGCACCGCCTCACCGGCGGGGGCTCGACGCAGTTCGAGCTGAGCCCGCCGGCGCCGATCCAGCCGCCGCCAGCGTCTCCGGACACGATCCCGCGCACGGGTCGATCCTGAGCATGAAGGACGCGCGCCGCAGCATTCCGTCCGTGGACCGGCTACTGTCGGGCGATGTGTTCGCGCCGCTGCGGCGGCAGTGGTCGCGACCGCTGCTGGTGAGCACGCTCCAGGATGAGCTGGCCGCGCTGCGCACCCGCATGCAGCACGGTGCGGCGATCGAGGTGGACGACGCTGCGATCGCAGAGCGCGTGCGCCACTCCCTGGAGACGCTCGCGGCAGACTCGCTCGTGCCGGTGATCAACGCGACGGGCGTGGTCCTTCATACCAACCTCGGCCGTGCGCCGCTCGCCGACGTCGCGCTTGCAGCGATGAACGTCATTGCGCGCGGGTACTCGACGCTCGAGTACGATGCCGAAAGCGGCGCACGCGGCAGTCGCTACACGCATTGTCGCGCGCTGCTGTGCCGCCTGACCGGTGCGGAGGATGCGCTGGTCGTGAACAACAACGCGGCTGCGCTCGTGCTCGCGCTCAATACGCACGCCCGCGGCCTCGATGCGATCGTCAGCCGCGGTGAGCTGGTCGAGATCGGGGGTGCGTTCCGCATACCGGAGATCATGGCGCGGAGCGGCGCGCACATGCGTGAGGTCGGCGCGACGAACCGGACGCACATCGAAGACTATCGGGCGGCGCTGGGGGAGGCCACCGGCGCGGTGCTCAAGGTGCATCCATCGAACTTCGAGATGTCCGGTTACACCGCGGAAACCGGTGCGGCCCAGCTCGCGGCGCTGGCAGCGGACGCGCGCGTCCCGTTCATTCACGACATCGGGTCCGGGCTGCTGATGGATCCCGCGGAGCTAGGGCTGCCTGCCAGCGAGCCGACGCCGCAGTCTTCCATCGCCGTCGGCGCCGGCATCATCACGATGTCCGGCGACAAATTGCTGGGCGGGCCACAGTGCGGAATCGTGCTCGGGTCCGCCGAGCTGCTCGAGCGGATGCGGCGCAACCCGCTGTGTCGCGCGCTGCGCGTGGACAAGCTCACCCTCGCCGCGCTCGCCGCCACTCTCAGACTCTACCTCGAGCCGTCACGCGCGCGCAGCGAGATCCCCGTCCTCCGCATGCTTGCAATGCAGAAGGCGGACGTCGAGCAGCGTGCCGTGGCGCTCGTTGAGCAGTGTGACGGCCCGGGGCTCCGGATGAGCGTGGCTGACGGCCATTCCGCGGTCGGGGGTGGCGCGGCCGCGGGTGCAGCGCTGGCGACGTCGTTGCTGCTCGTTCGGGTCGAGGGCGTAGCGGTGCATGAGCTGGAAGCCCGTCTGCGCGCGGGCACGCCGCCCGTGATTACGCGTATCGTCGACGATGCCGTCGCGCTCGACCTGCGAACGGTGTCACCGGACGACGACGTGCAGGTGCGGACTGCGCTGGAACATGCTGTGACGGGATGAAGAAGGCGGCGTTTCTCGACCGGGACGGCACCATCATCGAGGAGGTGCAGTACCTGTCGGACCCGGACGGCGTCGTCCTGGTGCCGGGCGCTGCGGAGGGCCTGCGCGACATCAGGCGCGCGGGATTCGAGCTCGTCGTGGTCACCAACCAGTCTGGCATCGCGAGAGGCTATTACTCCGAGAACGAGTTCCGCGCGGTGCAGGATCGCGTCGAGCGGTTGCTCGCCGAGGCGGGTGTACAGCTCGACGCCGTGTTGCACTGCCCCCACCACCCCGATTTCACCGGACCGTGCGACTGCCGCAAGCCGGCCCTTGGCCTGTACGAGCAGGCGCAGACCGCGCTCGGGCTCGACCTGGCCGCCTCCATGTACGTGGGCGACCGGCTGAGTGATGTGCTGCCTGCGCTCGCCACGGGCGGTACCGGCTACCTCGTGAGGACGGGTTATGGCCGGGAGCACGCGCAGCTCGCACCACCCGGAATCGAGGTGATCGATGACCTCAGCGCGCTCGGGCGGCTCGTCAGAGGGCGTTGACACTTCCGATAGTGTGGATTTACGTTCGGACACGGATGGACCAGACGTGAAACCCGCCGATCTCCGTGGGGTACTCCATGGACGGATCACGGGTCGACCCTTCAGGAGGATGCAATGACCATTACGGTCACTCCGACCGCGATTGCGGAAGTTCAGAAGTTCATTGAGGAGCAGGGCGCGACGCAGGACGCGGGTCTGCGTGTGGCGGTTCTGCCTGGCGGCTGTTCCGGATTCCAGTACGGCCTCAACATCGAGGACGAGGCTCAGGACGACGACGAGATCCTGGAGTCGAACGGCATCAAGCTGTTCGTCGACCCGTTCAGCGGCCAGTATCTCGATGGCGTCGAGATCGACTACGTCACGACCATGATGGGCTCGGGCTTCACGTTCAAGAACCCGAACGCATCGGGCGGCTGCGGCTGCGGCAGCTCCTTCACGGCCTGAGCCGCGGCGCGCGAGACAATTTCCGGGCCCGCGGTGTATGCAGCCGCGGGCCCGTCGCATATCGGAGACACGAGGAGCACTGCAATGAGCGCTGGCACTGCACCACTTACGAGTCCGCTGCATTACTCGAAGCTGACGCGCGAGCAGCTCACTGAGCGCATCCTGCAGCGCAAGCAGGAGCTGAATGGGGTCATCCTCGGACACAACTATCAGCGTGGTGACATCCAGGACGTCAGCGATTACGTGGGCGACTCCCTCGGCCTGTCGCAGGAGGCGGCATCGACGGCCGCCGACGTCATAGTGTTCTGCGGTGTGCATTTCATGGCGGAGACCGCGAAGATCCTGTCTCCGTCGAAGACGGTTCTCATGCCGGACCTCAAGGCTGGGTGCCCCATGGCGGACTTCGTCACGGGTGAGTCGCTGCGGCTCATGAAACAGCGCCTACCCGGCGCCGCCGTCGTCGCCTACGTCAATTCGACGGCTGAGGTGAAGGCGGAGTCGGACATCTGCTGCACCAGCTCCAATGCCGTGCAGGTCGCCGAGTCTATCGATCGCGATCGTCCCATCCTGTTCGTCCCGGATCGCAACCTCGCAAAATACGTCGCCGAGCGGACCGGCCGCGCTATACGGAGCACGTCAACGCCGGAGCACACCGGTGATCCGGGTGAGATCGTCGCCTGGGACGGATACTGCTATGTGCATGATGACCTGGTGATGGACGAGCTGGACGCGGCGAAGCGGGCGCACCCGAATGCACAGGTCGTGATTCATCCCGAGGCGCGACGCGACCTGCTGGAGAAGGCGGACCATGTGGTGTCGACATCCGCCATGGCCGCCCTCGCCGAGCAGTACGATGAGCTGATCATTGGCACGGAGCGCGGACTCATCGACCGGCTGCACCAGCTGTACCCGCAGAAGACCATCGTGCCCCTCTCGCGCGCCGCGATCTGCGGCAACATGAAGGTCAACACGCTCGCCAAGCTGGCATGGTGCCTCGACCATGAGCAGTACGAGGTCCTGCTGGACGAGGATATCCGCACGCGGGCCGAGCAGGCGCTGCGGGGCATGCTGGCCATGCCGGGCGGCTGGCGGCCGCCGACGGCAGACGAGGAGCAGCTCGAGGCGGCCGGCCTGGTCCGGAGCGGCTGCGGCTGCGCCTGAACGCCCACGCTGGCGCACCCGCGCCGGCGTTTGCCGACGGCGCGGCGGCTGCCTACTTTCCGCGCCATGATTCTCCAGATAAGACCTTTCGTTGCGCCGGGCTTCGGTGAGAACGGCTACATCGTGTGGCGGGACGGGTCTGCGACCGCGGTCGCCATCGATCCCGGCAACAGCGTCGCCCCGATGCTCCAGCTGCTTGCGGACGAGGGGCTGCAGATCGCAGCGGTGCTGCTGACCCACGCCCATCTCGATCATGTCGAAGGCGTCTCCCGCCTGGTGGGCGAGACAGCCGCGCCCGTTTATCTGCATCCCGCGGACCGGTTCCTGTACGATCATGTCGCGCAGCAGGCGCAGCAGTTCGGCATGCGCGTGGATCCGCTGCCTGATGTCAGCCGACCGCTCGAGCACGACCAGCAGCTTGCGATCGGCGACGTTACCTACCACGTGCTGCACGCGCCCGGTCACTCGCCGGGCCACGTGGTCTTCCACGTCGCGGACGCGGACTGCGCGTTCGTCGGCGATGTAGTGTTCCAGGGCTCCATCGGCCGCAGCGATCTGCCCGGCGGTGATTTCACTCAGCTCATCGAATCGATTCGCGCGCAGGTCCTGAGCATGCCCGACGATACCACACTCTATCCGGGCCATGGTCCGCCCACGACCGTCGGCCACGAGCGCGCCACCAACCCGTTCCTCATTCCACATTACGGCGGTGGGCTGGCGTGAGCGTTCGTCTGGCGGTGTTCGCGTCCGGCGGCGGCTCCAACCTGCAAGCCATTCTCAATCGATTCGTCGACGCAGAGCACGTGCGAGTCGCGCTCGTCGTGAGCGATCGAGCAGCATCCGGCGCACTCGCGCATGCCGCGTCCGCAGGTGTGCCCGCCGTGCACATTGCTGTGGGCGGGCGCGCTGAGGCGGATGTCGCGGCCGACACGCTCGCTGCCCTGACAGCACACCAAATCGACCTCCTCGCCCTCGCAGGATATCTGCGACTCGTCCCACCCGCTGTGGTCGGCAGGTACAGCGGACGCATGCTGAACATCCATCCCGCGCTCCTGCCCGCGTTCGGCGGTGCCGGGATGTACGGGCGGCACGTGCACGAAGCTGTGCTGGCCGCCGGCTGTCGCGTGACGGGCGCGACGGTGCATTACGTGGATGAACGCTACGACGAGGGGCGTATCGTCGCACAGTGGCCTGTGCCGGTTCTTCCCGGCGACACACCCGCGACGCTGGCCGCACGCGTGCTCAAGGTCGAGCACCGTCTGTATCCGGCCGTCATCGACGCCATCGCGCGGGGCGTGTCCGGTGAACGCGAATCGTCCGCTGCCGAGGCGTTTCAACTTGGCGGGGACATGCCGCCTGCTGATCAGCAAATCATCGCAATTGCGCGTATCTGAAGGAGACTCGATGCCACGTGCCCTGCTGAGTGTTTCAGACAAGAACGGAGTGGTCGAGCTCGCGCGCGGGCTGCACGAGATGCAATGGGAGCTGCTATCGACGGGCGGCACGGCACGGCTGCTGCGCGACGCCGGTCTGCCTGTGCGTGACGTGAGCGATGTCACAGGTCACCCGGAGATGATGGATGGCCGTGTGAAGACCCTGCATCCCGCAGTGCACGCCGGTATTCTCGCTCGGCGTGACCGAGCGGATGACATGCGCGCGCTCGAGGAGCACGGTTATGGTGCCGTCGACATGGTGGTCGTCAATCTCTACCCGTTTCACGAGGCCGTAGCCGCGGGTAGCGATCTCCCGATCGCCATGGAGAAGGTGGACATCGGCGGACCGACCATGCTGCGCGCCGCAGCAAAGAATCACGCGTCCCTGCTCGTCGTCGTGGACCCGCAGGATTACGGTCGGGTCGTCGATGCGCTGCGATCGGGCGGGGACCGCGCGTCGCTGCAGCGCGAGCTCGCGGGAAAGGTGTTCGCTCACACCGCGGCCTATGACACTGCTATCGCCGCCTACTTCGCCCGCTTCGCAGAGAGTGACGATGATGGGGCAGGGGAGTGGCCGGCGTCCATGCGGCTGGACCTCACGCGCGTGCAATCCCTGCGGTACGGCGAGAATCCCGACCAGGCAGCGTCGTTCTATGCCGAGTCCGCAGCACCGGACGGTTCGATACCACACCTCAAGCAGCTGCACGGCAAGGAGCTCTCGTTCAACAACCTGCTCGATGTCGAGGCCGCCGTCACCGCGGCGTCCGCGTTCGCTGACGCGAGGGCTGCATGCGTCATCGTGAAACACACGACGCCCTGCGGCGTCGCCGTCGCCGATTCCCAGGTGGACGCATACACACGTGCCCTCGCCGGTGATCCCGTGTCTGCATTCGGCGGCATTGTAGCCGTGAACGGCACTGTGGAGGAGGCACTCGCGGCGCAGCTCGCCGGCACGTTCCTGGAAATTGTCGTTGCCCCCGGTTTCACCGGGCAGGCGATGGCGGTGCTGACCCGGAAGAAGAACCTGCGTCTGATCGAGCTGCCGGTCGTCCCGGCAGACGCGGGAGAGCTCGACTTCAAGAGGGTCCGCGGCGGGTTCCTGGTGCAGCAGCGCATGAGCATGCGCTTCGATGAGGCCGGCTGGAGCGTCGCGACGAAACGACAGCCGACCGATGCCGAGATGCACGACCTGCGCTTTGCGTGGCGTGTCGCCGCATCCGTCAAATCAAACGCGATCGTGATCGCGGCCGGCGGCCGAACACTCGGCATCGGGGCGGGCCAGATGAGTCGCGTCGACGCCTCCCGCCTGGCCGTCATGAAAGCGCGCGATCAGAATGCGGATACGCGCGGGAGCGCCCTGGCCTCAGACGCGTTCTTTCCGTTCCGCGACGGCATCGATGCAGCCGCGGAGGCCGGCGTGGCGTGCATCATCCAACCTGGCGGAAGCGTTCGCGATGATGAGGTCGTGGCCGCTGCGGATGAGCATGGTATCGCGATGGTGTTCACAGGGCGGCGCGTCTTCAGGCACTGAACCGGACGGTTGCGCGGCGGATACCGTGCGGGGGGCACGGGCACGCGCGGGTTCGCTGCGGGCGTGCTTCCGGTTCGGGCGCGCACGCGGGCGGGCTCACGGGCGCGGGTGGCCTGGCGTGCGGGTGGTGAAAGGCTGTGGCTGAAACGGAGGGGGTGGGATTCGAACCCACGGGGGCTTGCGCCCTCACTGGTTTTCAAGACCAGCTCCTTAAACCGCTCGGACACCCCTCCCGGCAATGAAAGATAAAGCCCGATGCGCCGGCCGTAAACGTGCCGGCGCATCGGGCTTTCCGGCAGGCTGCCTCAGCGCGCTTCCCGCTCCCAGCGATCGAGGTGGTCGATGAGATCATCGATTGCGATAGTCCGGCGACTCCCGTTTCCTTCCTCTTCGAATACCACTGCAGACCAGCCCTTCATGCCGACGGGCCTGAGCATGCGTCCGTCGACGCGCAGGCGGCGGCCGGATATGGCACGGATGAGGACGCGCTCGTAGCGTGACCGGTTCATCTGCGCCGGCGGGAACAGCTCGTCCCACGCGCACAGCCGACCGACATCCTCATACTCTTCCGGCCGGTCGTCCAGCTCGAGGAGGGACGGGCTGCGGCCGCGGATGACGGAGCCGATCAGCCGGAACGTGAACGGATCGGAGATCCGCCGGATCGAGCGCCAGAAATGGCGAACAGTCCTGCCCGAGATCGTGCGCAGGCTGAGGCGGCCGTGATGACGCGTGTCCCAGATCGGCTCGTCAATGTCGGACATGAACGGGTTGTGTGGATAGCAGCTGAACCGCGCGAGCCAACCCTTGCGTGACGTGTGCGGCACCGGCCTGAAGTTGCGGATCACCGGCAGGTCGCGGGCGTCCAGCTCATCGAGGCTGAAACGGTCCCACGTCATCGCGTCACGTACGATGCCGACGATGAGAGTCGCGGTGGCGATCATCAGAGCGGGGCTGGGCGTGAAGTCCACCGTGATCTCGATGCGATCCTTGCGCGGGCGGACGCCGACACCCGTCGAGCGCCGGTTCGTGGCGAGCAGCATCACGGGAGCCGGCAGCACATAGGTGAGCATGTGCGCGAGGGCCTCGATGCTCCTCCCGTTCGAACGTCCGCCCGGTGTCTCGTCGAACGACACGTTGTAATGCGCACTGAAGCCGGTCAGCGTGCTGTCCGTGCCGTGGCGCAGATCCCACTCGTCCATCTCGGCACGAATGAAGTTGATCGATTCCCAGAGCGACCTGCCGGCGCGCGCGGCGCAGCCGCGTTCGATCTCGATCACCGGCGTCGCGACTTCAATGACACCCGTATCGAAATACACGGCGCCGCCCGTCGGCAGATGATACGACGTCCCCTGCCGATGCATCAGGTTGCCGCGGATGAATTCGCGGGGTGAACCAAAGACGTCTTCGGGCCGCTTCTGCTCGCCGTTGACGACCAGGGCGAACTCGGCTTCCATGCCCATCGCGGCGAGGCGCGGCCGCTGCGTTGCGGAGGAGGTGTCCAGCTTCTTCGTGTACTGCATATGGCTACGCCTGGGAATCCACTCTGTCGTCCTGCATGAATGGATCGAACACGGTGTACCCGAGGTCGATGTGCAGGTGATCGTCCGCCTCTCCATCCTCCATGCCGTACGGCCGGATCCACACGCCGGGCAGTACGCGCCGCGCTACGGCCGCGTACTTCTCGATCTCGGCGCGGCTGTCCAGATAGGTGTCGCCGACGCGGTATATGTTCGCGGCCGTGCCCCAGCAGTGCCTCGAGGCGTGACGACTCAATGCGTGGCCGGGCGAGCGATACCCGCCGTTCGCCGCGATATGCACGTAGGACCCCGCTTCCAGCCTGAACAGCTCGAGCGCGGTCGCCAGCATCAGGAGAGCGCACGGAACATACCGTGGAAACCCTCGCAGCTGCGGCGTCTCCCGCACGTCCACGCCGATCAGCTCCCACAGCATGAAATGAGGTGTGAGCTCCGTTTCCATTGCCTGCTGCCAGCTGTCGATGCGGAGAAATGCACGGGGCAGGGAGTGGGGCCGGCCCTGCTCATCGTAGAGGGTGGCGCCCGGGTCGAGGATGCGACGCACGTCCTGGGGCAGCTCGTCAGCAGTGACGAGGGGGAGCGGCAACGTCATTCGGCCCCCTCGCACATGTACTCGTAGATCGCGCGCGAAATGCGGGCGATCGTCGCCTGTCTGCTGTCGCCGCCGTTCTCCCATTCGGTGAGGATGACCACCACGTAGGGCTTGCGGCCCTCGATGTAGACGATCCCGCCGTCGTGAGCCACGGTGGACATCTCCCCGGTCTTGTTCGCGACACGGGCTTCCTCGGGCAGGCCTGCGGGGATACCGCTGCGGAAGCGCTGCTTGTGGAGGATCTCGAGCATCTGGTCGGACGCGCTGTCAGAGATGGCGCGTCGTTCCTCGATCAGGCGGAGTGCAGCGGCGAGACCATCGGCGGTGATGCGGTTGTTGATGCCGGCTTCCCACGCCGACTCGTCTTCCACCGCGCGACGCAGGTCGATGCCGTGGAGGTTCAGCCGATCGAGGGTTGCGCGGATGTTGTCGACGCCGACGATGTCGAGCAGCAGGTTCGTCGCGAGGTTGCTGCTCGTGACGATCATGTGCTCCGCCAGCTCGCGTACCATCAGCATCTTGCCGAGCGCGGCGTGGACTTCGGCGTTCGCATCGCGGCTCGACTGCACCCGGAACGGTCGCTCGTCGATTATGCTGAGAAAGCGATTGCGGACATGCACGCGCGAGTACGGCTCCAGCCGCCCCTGCTCGATGGCGTCGAATACGCCGAGCAGCACGGGCACCTTTATGGTGCTCGCGGCATGAAACCAGCGATCGCTGTCCAGGCACCAGGCGGTCCGGTGCTCGAAGTCATATGCTGTGATCGCGAGGGCGCTGACACCCGCGTCCGCACCGATCCGGCGAATGAGATCCCGCAACACTGCTTCCTGCATATTATCCGTTCGGGGTTTCCGTGCGGGAGCGTGGCAAATTTGCTGCCATCGCCGTCGCGTGCCCAGCCTGCGGCCGCATAGGTGAGGCTGCTCGACCGTGGAGGAATCGAAGATGCGGCGTTTCATGCTCCTGGCGGCTGCTGTGCTGGCATGCTCAGATGACGGTACAGGTCCGCGGATGCCCGCCGTCGGCGAGCTGCGCGCGGTGGTTATCGCGGCCGGACTGGCATCGCCCGTCCATCTCACGGCCCCGCAGGGCGATGCGCGTCTGTTCGTCGTCGAGCAGGCCGGTGTTATCCGGATCATCAGGGACGGCAGCCTGCTGCCGGCCCCGTTCCTGGACATCTCGGCCCGGGTATCGTCCGGAGGCGAGCGCGGGCTGTTCAGCATGGCGTTCGACCCCGATTACGACGACACCGGACATTTCTGGGTGAATTTCACGGACACGAATGGCAACACGCGGGTGGAGCGCTTCAGTGTCTCGTCAGACCCCGATGTCGCGGATGCCTCATCCGCCCTGTTGGTGCTTGCGGTGGATCAGCCGTATTCCAACCACAACGGCGGCCAGATCGCGTTCGGTCCCGATGGTATGCTCTATGTCGGCATGGGCGACGGCGGCGGCTCCGGCGACCCCGACGACCACGCACAGGACCGCTCGACCCTCCTCGGGTCACTGCTGCGCATCGATGTACGGATCGCGCCCTACGCGATCCCGCCCGACAACCCGTTCGCGGCGTCGACCAGCGCGCGGCCCGAGATCTGGGCGTACGGACTCCGCAACCCGTGGCGCTTCTCGTTCGACGCGGTCACCGGTGACATCTACATCGCGGACGTGGGGCAGAGCCAGTGGGAAGAGATCAACGTCGTTTCCATTGACGACGCGCCGGTGAACTACGGCTGGCCCATCATGGAGGGTACACACTGCTTCGGTTCGAGCGACTGCGACCGGACGGGTCTTGTTCTGCCCGTGCACGAGTACACCCATGCGGATGGCTGCTCTGTGACCGGCGGCCATGTGTATCGCGGTTCTGCCCTGTCGGGCCTCGCAGGGATTTACTTCTATTCCGACTTCTGCGCGGGCTTTCTGCGCAGCTTCCGACTGAGCGGCGGCACTGCCACGGAGCATCGGGAATGGGCGGTCGGCGATCTGGGCCAGGTCCTCTCGTTCGGCGAGGACGCCGAGGGCGAGCTGTACTTGCTAAGCCGTAACGGCAGCGTGTATCGGCTGGCGCCGGACCCGGGAACGCCCTGAAAGCAGTCCCGGTCCGCACCGGTAGGCCGCAGACCGGCTGGCGGTCAGCGAGCGGGTGCGGCGGGGTTCTGCTCGAGCAGGGCCACGATATCGGCCGATGAGCGTGGGGCGGAGAACAGGAATCCCTGGGCGAACTCGGGACCGAGCTGGCGCAGGAACTCGAGCTGCTCGCGCGTCTCGACGCCGTGCGCCACCGAGGCCATGCCCAGCGTGTGGCTGAGCGCGACGATCGTTTCGACAAGACGTGCGCTGTTGCCGCTGAAGCCGATCTGGCGCACGAACGAGCGATCGATCTTCAGCGTGTCGACGGGGAACGTGTGCAGATGGCCGAGCGAGGACGTGCCCGTGCCGAAGTCATCGATGCAGAGCCGCACGCCGCGCTGTCGCAGCGCAGCGATCGCGGCGGTGAATCTCCTGTCATCATCGCCGAGCACGCTCTCGGTGATCTCGAGTTTCAGGGCGGATGGCGGTATGCCGGCTCGCGCCAGGATCGCGTCGATGCGCTCGACCAGCTCCGGCTGCTGGAACTGAGCGGCGGACAGGTTCACGCTCATCGTCAGATCGGTCTGGTCCGGGAAGCGGCGCAGCCACTCCGCCATCTGGGTAGTCGCGTGCTCGAGGACCCACCAGCCGATGTGAACGATGAGACCATTATCCTCGGCGAATGGGAGGAAGTCGTCGGGTGCGAGCATGCCGCGGCGTGGATGATCCCAGCGTATGAGCGCCTCGAAGCCGGTGATGCGGCCGTCGGCCAGGCTGATGATGGGCTGATACTCGAGTCTGAACTCGTCGCGCTCCAGGGCGTTGCGCAGGTCCGTCTCCGTCTGCTCGGTGGTCAGCACGAGCTGGTGCATCTGGCGGTCGAAGATCTCGTAGCGCGAGCGCTCGTCCAGCTTGGCACGGTACATGGCCGTGTCGGCATCCCGCAGGATCTCCTCCGGCCGCTCGTAGCCGGTGGAGCTGAGTGCGATGCCAATGCTCGCATCCATGTAAACTTCGTGCCCCGCCAGCCGGAACGGCACACTGAGCTCCACCAGGATGCGCTCGGCCACCCGTGTCGCATCGCGGACATCGCTCACTTCGGCCAGCAGAACAGCAAACTCGTCACCGCCGAGCCGTGCGACGGTATCGCCCGCGCGCACGCAGCCCTCGAGCCGGCGCGCGATCGACACGAGCAGGTCGTCGCCGACCATATGGCCGAAATTGTCATTAACCGTCTTGAAGCGGTCGAGATCGAGGAACGCCACACCGAACACATACTCGGGATGGCGGTCGACCTGCCGCAGGAGCCGCTCGAGGCGATCGACGAGCAATGCCCGGTTCGGCAGACCGGTCAGCGGGTCGTGGAACGCATTGTGGAGATGCTGCTCCTCGAGTCGCTTGCGCTCGGTGATGTCATGGACGATGCCCACCACGCCGATCACGTCACCGTCCGGTGAGACGTGCGGACTGTAGACCGCCGTGACCCAGCCGGACCGGCGCGTGTCGGGAATGACGAACGGTGTGTCCTGCGAGTAGACGGTCTCGCCCGCGAGCGCACGCCGCAGCAGCGCCTCGACGCCCTGCTCCAGCAGGTGGGGGAACTCGTCCACCGCATGCGTGCCAATGACGCGCTCCGCGCTCAGGCCGGTGATTTCCTCCATGAAGCGGTTCCAGACCTGGTACCGCAGCTCACGGTCGTAGACGATGATGCCCTGGCGGACACTGCTGATGATGGCGCGGGTGAAGTGCTCCGACTCCCTCAGTCGCCGTTCGGCCCGCTTGCGATCGGTGATGTCACGAATGATACCCTGATATCCGATGACGCTGCCATCGGGGGCGCGCCTGACGATGGAGCTGAGCAGGCAGTCCAGACGGTCGCCCGTGCGGGTGCGGAGCGTGACCTCGTAGTCGCGCACCGAGCCATGCTCCTCGACCACGCGCGAGAACGTGCTCCGCGCATTCGGATCGAGGTAGAGGTCCCGCGCATTGACGTTCATCAGCTCGTCACGCGAGTAGCCGAACAGCTCCAGAGCGGCGGTATTGGCATCGATGAATCGGCCGTCGATGCGAGTCACGTAGATGGCATCGCGCGATTCCTCGAACAGCGTGCGGTAGCGCTCCTCGCTCTCGCGCAGTCCGTCGACGAGGAACTGGAACTGCTGCTGTGCCGTCTCCGCCTCGGCTCGCGCGCGCACTGCGCTCTCGTAGAGCAGAGCGTTGTCCACGGCGACGGAGGCGCGGGCCACGAACTCGCCGGCCGTGGCGAACTCGTCGGCCGCATATCCGCGGCGCCGGCCGGAGAGCAGCGATACCACCCCGAGAATCTGGCCGCGTGAGCGAAGCGGGAGGACGAGATAGGCACGGATGTCGATATCCCGGATCAGCGCGCTCTCCAGGGCTTCATCCGGCCAGGGCACCGGGCCATCGTCGGTGATTACCCCGATCTGAGCTCGGCCGGACTCGAGGGCGGCCTGCTGGGGTGAGCCGGGCGCGGGAGTGGTCCCGTCGACGACCCCTGCGATCCGTTCCGCGCCGCCGTGCGCATCACTCAACGCGGCCGCGCGGAACGGCTGGGTGCCCGCCAGATCGATGATGCAGAGGTCGGCCATCTCAGGCACCGCGAGGTTGGCCACGTGGGCGGCGGTGGCTACGCTGTCGAGGCTGGTGCCGAGCGCCATGCTCGCCCGGGCCAGAAATGCCATGCGGCCTTCCTGTGCGCGTGCCACATCGAGCGCGAGCCGCGCGGCCGCCGTGGCGGCCTCCCGGCTCGGCGCGACCGGCGGGTCCGCGCTGGACAGCGCCCCCGCGTCCGGCCCGGTACCCGCAGCGGGGTTCGCCGATGTCAGCTCGTCAGCGTCCATGCAATCTGAAGATGTTGCGGTGGGGCCGCGGTGCCTCAGCCGCCGCGGCGGCCGAGCACGGCCCGGAGCCGAATCTCCCGGCCTTCACGCAAAACGACGATCTCCACCTCGTCGCCCGGCTTGTGGGCGCTCAACGCATCGGTGAACCCCTGAAGGTCGGCGATGTCGTAGCTGCCGATCCGGATCAGGATATCGCCCTTCTGCATCCCCGCGGCGGCACCCGGCGACTCGGCCGTGACGCCACCGAGGAGGACGCCGCGCTCCACGGGCGTGAAATCGGGCACGGTACCGAGCCAGGCACCCGATCCCCGGGACGGCGCGGCCGCCGGCTTTCCGGCGCCACGCTGGAGGGTGAGTGCCACGTCCGGAGCAGCGATGCCGCGCGCCAGTGCAGTCACCAGTCGGGCGACGCGCTCGATGCCCTCGGCGTCGACCAGGTCCCAGTCGTCGCTCGGCTTGTGATAGTCGGCATGCGTATTTGTGAAGAAGTGCAGCACCGGGATGTCACGCAGGTAGAACGACGTGTGGTCGCTCGGCCCGACACCGTCGGGCTGTAGCGCCACCTCGAGGCCCGCGCGGCCCGCTTCGCGCTCGACGATGTCCGTCCATTCGGCCGCCGTGCCGACTCCGTACACGATCAGTGGCTCGTCCTCCAGACGCCCCACCATGTCCATGTTCAGCATGGCGCGCGCGCGGTCCAGGTCCACCGTGGGTGTGCGTGCGAAGAAGGCCGAGCCCAGCAGTCCGGACTCCTCGCCGGTGAATGCGATGAACAGCACGGAGCGGGCGGGACGCGGGCCCTCGCTCAGCAACGTCGCTACGCGCAGCAGCGCCGCCACACCGGAGGCGTTGTCATCCGCTCCGTTGTGGATCGCGCTCTCCCCGGGAGCGAGCGATCCGCCCGTACCGAGGCCGAGGTGATCGTAGTGCGCTCCGATCACGATCAGCTCATCACGCACTGCCGGGTCCGCGCCTTCCAGCAACGCGATCACATTGCGGCCCTTCGGTCCATCGGCAGGACCGGCTGCGTGCGGATTACCACCCGCCGCCGGCACGGGCACTTCCTGGAAATAGCTGCCGTCGGCCCCGGCGCCGCGGAAGCCGAGGGCCTCCAGGCGGGCGGCAATGTAGTCGCCGGCACAGCGCTCGCCCGCGGACCCGGCGAGGCGACCCTCGAGGGCATCATCGGCGAGATAGCGGACGGTTGCGAGCGGCTCGGCAAGGGAACGCGTCAGCGACGCGGCGTCAGGGCAGGTCTGGGCATTCACCGCGGCTGCACTGAGCGGCAGACCTGCAATGGCGAGGAATACCCTGCGGCGGGCGAATTCAAGCATAGGGTCCTGTCCATCCAGTGAGGGTGAGACGTCGCCTCGACAGCATACGCCTCCGGGACTATTCTAATCGCATGAGACCACATATGACAGTGGGCGCCGCGGCGATTCTCGCCGCCTGCAGCCCCAGCCCGCAGATCGTCCCCGGCCCGGGACAGTACTCACAGCCCGGTGTGCCCGCTGCCGTCGAGCCCGCGGAGGGCGAGGTCAGGCTCGGCAACATCCGAATGCTCACCAACGGCGGCGAGAATGCCGAAGCCTATTTCTCCTCAGACGCGTCCCAGCTCATTTTCCAGGCGACACGGCCGGGAATCAGCAGCTGCGATCAGATCTACACGATGAATGCCGACGGCACCGATGTGCGGATGGTGTCGACCGGCGAGGGAGCCACGACGTGCGCGTATTTCTTTCCGTCGGGCGACCGGATCCTGTACAGCTCGACGCACGAGCATTCGCCTGAGTGTCCGCCCCGGCCGGACTACAGCCAGGGCTACGTCTGGCCGCTGCACCCGTTCGACATTTATACCGCGCGACCGGACGGATCCGACCTGCAGAAGATCGGTAGCACGCCGCATTACGATGCCGAGGCGACCATTTCGCCGGACGGCTCGCGCATCGTTTTCACATCGACGCGCGACGGTGACCTCGAGATCTACACCATGAATGCGGACGGCTCGGATGTGCGCCGTCTGACGAACGAGCCTGGTTATGACGGCGGCGCGTTCTTCTCGCCCGACGGATCGAAGATCGTCTACCGCGCACGGCATCCGGAGACGGCCGAGGAGCTCGCGGATTATCGCCGGCTGCTGGGGCAGAACCTGATCCGCCCATCGCGTCTGGACATCTACATCATGGATGTCGATGGCTCGAACCGGGTGCGTGTCACCGATAACGGTGCGGCGAACTTCGCCCCTTACATGCATCCTGACGGGCAGCGGATCATCTTCAGCTCGAACATGGATGATCCGGAGCAGCGGAACTTCGAGCTGTACATGATCAACGTCGACGGTACCGGACTGGAGCGGATCACGTTTTCACCGGATTTCGACGGGTTCCCGATGTTCAGTGCAGACGGGCGCACGCTGGTGTTCGCGTCCAACCGCAATCAGGCGCAGCCGGGGGAGACGAACGTGTTCATCGCGCAGTGGCAGGAGTCGGCCACACGGGACTGAGCATGTAGTGGAAATCCCTTCTTCCTGTAGCCGTTTCAGCCGAGGTGAATCGGCGGTCGCCTGACAGACAAAGCGAGGCGGCGTGTCGAGATTCTCAGCCGTCAGCACATGGTGTTGTGAGATCGTCCGTGCCGGCCAAGCCGGCGGCAGACCTACCGGGGAACGGGAGCGTTCATGAAGATCGCGGTGCCGAAGGAGGCAGGACAGGGAGAGCGACGGGTCGCGCTGGTCCCTGAGAGTGTCGCACGACTCACGAAGGGCGGCAGCGCCGTAGCCATCGAACAGGGTGCGGGCGGGGCGGCGGGATTCGAGGACGCCGCGTACGAGGCGGCAGGCGCCACCATAGCTGCCGATCGTCGCGCCCTGCTGTCGGACGCCGACCTGGTGGTCACGGTGCGTCAGCTGCCGGATGGCGACCTCGGGATGCTGCGGAAGGGCGCCGGGCAGATCGGCATGCTCCGTCCGCTCACGTCGCCCGCGCACGTGGCGGCGCTCGCGGACGCCGGGGTGCGGGCGCTGGCGATGGAGCTGGTGCCCCGGATCACGCGTGCGCAGAAGATGGACTCGCTGTCATCACAGGCGACGGCCGCCGGCTACAAGGCGGTTCTGCTCGCCGCGGCCGGTCACGGCAAATTCTTCCCCATGCTGATGACGGCGGCCGGTACGGTGCCGCCGGCGCGCGTGCTCGTTCTCGGTGCGGGTGTGGCGGGACTGCAGGCGATCGCCACGGCGCGCCGGCTGGGCGCAGTCGTGCAGGGCTTCGATATCCGTCCGGCCGTGAAGGACCAGGTCGAGAGCCTGGGGGCGCAGTGGGTGGGGATGGAGCTGGCGGAGGCGGAGGGCAGCGGCGGCTACGCGGCGGAAGTGTCGGAAGAGACCCAGCGCCGCGAGCACGAGCATCTCGCGAAGCTGATCGCTGACGCCGATGTCGTCATCACCACGGCACAGATACCGGGCCGGCCGGCGCCGGTGCTGATTACGACCGACATGGTCGATGGCATGAAAGCGGGATCTGTCATTGTGGATCTTGCCGCGGAGAGCGGCGGCAACTGCGAGCTGACGCGGCCGGACGAGGAGGTTCGTCACGGCCGCGCACTCATTCTGGGCCCGACGGATCTGGCGGGAGGCACGCAGATCCATGCGAGCCAGATGTACTCGCGCAACGTCGAAGCGCTCGTTCAGCACATCACGAAGGACGGCGCGCTGAACATCGACCGCGAGGATGAAATCGTCCGCGAGTGTCTCGTCACCGATGCAGGTCAGATCGTGCATCCGCGCGTGAGCGCGACCGTTCAACAGGAGCGCTGATCAAAATGGCAGAGGGACTGCTGCTTTCGCTTTACATATTCGTGCTGGCGATCTTCGTGGGCTTCGAGGTCATCACGAAAGTGCCGCAGATGCTGCATACGCCGCTGATGTCCGGCTCCAACGCCATCTCAGGCATCACGCTCGTCGGGGCGGTGGTCGTGGCCGGGCGCGTCGAGTCGCCGATGAGTACGGCACTCGCCGTGATCGCCGTCGCGTTCGCCACGATCAATGTCGTCGGCGGCTTCCTCGTCACCGACCGCATGCTGCAGATGTTCCGGCGCCGCGGGGAGGACGCGAAATGAGCGAAGTCGTCAATGGCGGAGCGCTCGGGTTCGCCCCGCTGCTCATCGAGATATCGTACCTGGTCGCCGCGGTCCTCTTCATTGTCGGGCTGAAGCGGCTCAGCTCACCCGCAACGGCGCGCTCGGGCAACATGCTCGGCGCCACCGGCATGCTGGTGGCCGTCGCTGCCACGCTGCTGCACTGGGACATTGTCAGCTGGATCTGGATCGCCGTCGGCATCGCCATCGGTGGCACCATCGGTGTGGTCATGGCACGCGGCGTCAAGATGACCGGCATGCCGCAGATGGTCGCGCTGCTCAACGGCTTCGGCGGCGGCGCGTCCGCACTCGTGGCCGGTGACGAGTACCTCCGGTTCGCGGCAGGATCGATCGACGCCCCGGCCAACGTGCAGGCGACGATCATGCTGAGCGTGCTGATCGGGGCCCTGACGTTCTCCGGCAGCCTCGTGGCGTTCGGCAAACTCCAGGAGCTGGTTACGGGCCGGGCGGTGACGTACCCCGGCCAGAAGGTGGTCAACGGCCTCATTTTCGGTGGCACGTTCGCGCTCGCGGCGTATCTCGTGGCCGCGGACGCCAACCTGCCGCTCTACCTCGTGCTCACCGGCGCAGCGCTCCTGATCGGCGTGCTCTTCGTACTGCCGATCGGCGGCGCGGATATGCCCGTCGTCATCTCACTGCTCAACTCGTTTTCCGGGATTGCCGCGTCGATGACCGGCTTCGTCCTCGGCAACAATGTGCTGATCATCAGCGGTGCGCTGGTCGGCGCTTCCGGGATCATCCTGACGAAGATCATGTGCGACGCGATGAATCGCTCGCTCACGAACGTGCTGTTCGGCGCGTTCGGGGCGAACGTGACGGCCGGGGCCGCCGCGGAGGGTGCCGAGGGTCGTTCGGTACGCGACATCACGGGCGAGGACGCGGCAATCCTGCTCGGTTACGCGCGCTCGGTGGTTTTCGTGCCCGGTTACGGCATGGCCGTATCCCAGGCGCAGCACCAGGTGCGTGAGCTGGCGGACCTCCTCCAGTCGCGGGGCGTCGACGTCAAGTACGCGATTCACCCGGTAGCCGGCCGTATGCCGGGCCACATGAACGTGCTGCTGGCCGAGGCGAACGTGCCCTACGACCAGCTGATCGAGATGGAGCAGATCAACCCTGAGTTCGACCGCACCGACGTGGCGGTCGTCATCGGCGCCAACGATGTCGTCAACCCGGCCGCGCGGCATGACACCGCGAGCCCCATCTACGGGATGCCGATCCTGGACGTCGATAAGGCGAAGACCGTGATCGTCATGAAGCGGAGCATGAATCCCGGGTTTGCGGGCATCGAGAACGAGCTGTTTTTCGCGGACAACACACGAATGCTGTTCGGCGATGCGAAGAAGTCGCTCACGACGCTGGTGCAGGAGGTAAAGGCTGGCGTGTAGCCTGCCGTGGCGGGGGCCGGGCTCGAGTTGAGTCCGGTGCCGCTTCGGGCTATCTTCAAGCCTAACTTATGCTTCGACCTCATGTGGACTCTGTGACGCCCGCTCAGGCGGTGATCCGGCTCGATGGCGTGGCCCGCCGTTTCGGGCAGCGCTGGATCCTGCGCGGCGTCGATCTGACGGTCGAGGCGGGCGAGGTCGTGGCCATGACGGGCCGCAACGGCAGTGGCAAGACGACGCTGCTGCGCATCATCGGGACCGTACTCAGGCCTACCCGCGGCACGGCAGCGGTCCTGGGTCACGATACGGTGCGCGCCGGCGCCGAGATCCGGGGCCGGGTCGGTCTGCTCGGCCACAACAGCGGGCTCTATGACGACCTGACGGCGGCCGAGAACCTCATCTTTGCCATGCGCATGGGTGGCCGCTCCGCCGATACCCTGGCGATCGGCCAGGCGCTCGAGCAGGTCGGTCTCGGCCACGTCGCGGGCGAGCGGGCGCGCGGCTTTTCTGCCGGCATGCGCCGCCGGCTGGGCCTCGCCCGGCTGCTGCTGCGGCCGCCCGAGGTGCTCCTGCTCGATGAGCCCTACGCCAGCTTCGACGAGGATGGCATAGACATCGTAAATGCCTTCATCGCGCAGGTCGCCCGCGACGGTGGCGTGGTCCTCATGACGACGCATGACCTGGCCCGCTCCGCTGAGATCATGTCCCGGCACGTACACGTCGCCGATGGGCTGCTGTCGGACATGCCTGTAGCGGGCAGTGACGCGGTGCGCCCGCTCACCTCTGCGCGCCTCGGTGTGATGCCATGAGCGCCGAAACGATGCGCATCGGCGCGATCGTCTGGAAGGACCTGACGGCGGAACGCCGCACCAAGGCCAACTTCAATTCGGTCGCATTCCTCGCCGCCCTGATCCTCCTCCTGTTCGGCTTCGCGCTCGGGCCGGATACCGAGGCGCTGCGCAATGTAGCCGGCGGCGTGCTGTGGCTCACGGTCCTGTTCAGCGGGGTACTGTCATTCAACCGCTCCTACGAGCAGGAGCTGGAGAACGGCTCGCTGGAGATGCTGCTGCTCTATCCGGGCGACCGCCGCTCCATTTTCCTCGGCAAGCTGATCGCGAACCTGACGTTCGTGCTGCTGGTCGAGGCGGTGCTGATTCCGCTGGCCGCGGTTCTCTATGACATTCCCATCTGGGGTGTCATGGCACCGCTGGCGCTGGTGCTGTTCCTCGGGACGGTCGGGTTCGTCACGCTGGGGACGTTCTACGCCGCGATGGCGAGCCGGCTGCGTGCACGCGAGGTGCTGCTGCCGCTGCTGCTGTTCCCGATGCTGATACCGCTGCTCATCTCGGCCGTGCAGGCGACCGGAGCGATCCTTTCCGGCGACTTGCTGGGCCTGAGCGGGGATTGGCTGAAGGTGCTGGTGGTGTTCGATATCGTGTTCTTCGTCGGTGCGCTGTTCGCCTTCGAGCATGTGATTGAGGATTGATGTGAGTACAAGATATCCGATAACCCCGGCCGTACCGGAGCGCCCCCGCTGGCTGCTGCCGTTCGGCATCTTTGCCGTGCTGTTCCTGATCGCGTCACAGGCCACGGCGCTCCTGCTGTCGGCGCCCGACCGCGACATGGGCAATCTGCAGAAGATCCTGTACGTCCACGTGCCGTCCGCGTGGATGTCGATGATTGCGCCCGCAGTCGTGTTCGTTGCCAGCGTGCTCTACCTGTGGAAGCGGCAGGCGAAGCACGACATGGTGGCCGCTGCCGCGGCGCAGGTCGGCATCGTGTTCATTGGTCTGACGCTCATCCAGGGGTCGATCTGGGCGCGGCCGACCTGGGGCATCTGGTGGACGTGGGACCCGCGACTGACGACGACGGCGATCCTGTTCCTGATCTACGCCGGCTACCTGGCACTGCGCGCGTTCGCGGAGGACGAGGACCAGCGCGGCCGCTGGAGCGCCGCGGTCGGCATTCTCGGCTTCCTGAACGTGCCGATCGTCTACATGTCGGTGCGCTGGTGGCGTACGATACATCAGGTGCAGTCCACACCGGACACGATGGACGCGACATACAAGCTCGGTCTCCGGCTGAACGCATTCGCGTTCCTGTTCATCTTCATTTTCCTGGTAGGGATGCGATACTACATCGCACGGCTCGAGCGGGCGCGGGCGGCCGTGCTCGAGGAGCGGGCACTGACCGGAGGTACGGTTCATGTCTGAGTGGTTCTACATCTGGCTCGCGCTCGGCATCACGTGGAGCGTGCTCGGAGGATACATGCTGCTGCTGAACCGGCGTCGCGTCGCGGCGGAACGGGCAGTGCGGGAGATCGGATCCGGAGGAGGTGACCGATGATGGGCGGAAAGAAGAAGGTGGGCTTCGCGCTCGCCCTGATCATTGTGCTGTCGAGCTTCGGCTACCTCGTGTACGGTGGCATTGGCGAGAACATCGTCTATTTCGTGACGCCGGGCGAGCTGCTGGCGAAGGGCACGCAGGCGTACGACAAGCCGATCCGTCTGGGCGGCCAGGTGATGCCGGGCACCATGCAGTGGGACGCGGACGCACTCGATCTGCGCTTCACGCTACAGGACGAAGATGGTCAGATCCGGGTGCATTCACAGAAGGCGCCGCCGGCGATGTTCCGCGAGGGCATGGGCGTGATCGTGGAGGGAAAGCTGAATCGTGAAGGCATTTTCGAGTCGTCGAGCGTGATGGTGAAGCACTCGAACGAGTACCGGCCGCCGGAGGATGGGACGCATCCGAAACCGGAAGACATGTACAAGAGCCTGATCCGCGAATCGTGATGGTTTACAGCACGCGTCGCACGCGTGATGAGGGAGTCGTGCAGTGATCAGAATGATTGGGTTGTCCGCCTGCATCGCCGCGCTGGCCGTGGCATCGTACGGCGTGGTGGCCGCGACGGTCGGTGTGCGGCGACGCGAGGCCGCGCTCGTGCGGAGTGCACGCGCGGCCGCATATACGAATTTCGTGCTGATGACCATCGCCAACGCGGCCATGATCTATGGCCTGGTGACGCACGATTTCAGCATTGACTACGTCGCGCAGGTCGGCAGCCGCGCCACGCCGCTTTTCTTTACGATCATCTCGCTGTGGAGCTCGCTCGAGGGATCGATCCTGTTCTGGGGCTGGGTGCTGTCGTTCTATACCGCGCTCGCCGTGTGGCTCACCGGTCCGAAGCTCGGTTCGCTGGGTGCATACGCGAACGCCACAATGCTCGGCGTCGGCGTGTTCTTCTACATCCTCCTGGCGGGTCCGGCCAATCCGTGGGGCCTGATCTCACCGGCACCGATGGACGGGCCGGGTCCGAACCCGCTGCTTCAGAATCACTGGCTCATGGGCGTGCACCCGCCGCTCCTCTACCTCGGCTACGTCGGCATGACGGTGCCGTTCGGGTTCGCCATGGGCGCCCTGCTGTCGGGCCGGCTGGATGACACGTGGCTGCGGGTGACGCATCGCTGGACCGTAGCCGCCTGGGGCTTCCTGTCGCTCGCGATCGTCGCAGGCATGTGGTGGTCCTACGAAGTGCTCGGCTGGGGCGGCTGGTGGGCCTGGGACCCCGTGGAGAACGCGTCGTTCATGCCGTGGCTGACCGCCACCGCATTCATGCATTCGGCGATGGTGCAGGAGCGCCGCAATCTGCTCCGCGTCTGGAACATGTCGCTGATCGTCGCGACGTTCCTGCTCACTATACTCGGCACATTCCTGACCCGCAGCGGCATCATCTCGTCAGTGCACGCGTTCAGCGAAGGTCCGATCGGAATGTACTTCCTGGCCTTCATTGCGGTCGTGCTGCTGTTCTCGCTTGTTCTGGTGGCGGGCCGCTCGACAGAGCTGCGAAGCAGCGGGCATCTGGACACGATGGTGTCGCGTGAGACCGTATTTCTGGTCAACAACCTGCTGCTGACCGCGTTCACGTTCACGGTCCTGCTCGGCACGATGTTTCCGCTCGTGGCCGAGGCACTGCGCGGCGAGAAGGTCAGCGTAGGCGCGCCGTTCTTCAACCAGATGACCATCCCGATCTGTGTGATGCTGCTGTTCCTGGTCGGGGTCGGTCCGATGCTGCCGTGGCGCGTGGCCGACCTGACCGAGTTCAAGCGCAAGACGCGTCTGCCGGCGATCGCGCTCGTGCTCACACTGGTTATCGCGTTCGCATTCGGCCTGCGCAACGTCTGGGGTCTGATCGCGTTCTCGTTCGCGGCATGGGCCGCAACTGCCAACCTCCAGGAGTTCGCACAGGGTACCGCAGCGCGGCGCCGGGCGGGCGGCGGCGGTGCGATCGCGTCGCTGTTCGGAATGATCAATGCGAACCCGCGCCGCTATGGCGGCTACGTGGCGCACCTCGGACTGATCATGTCGGCGGTCGGCATGACGGGCTCATCCGTGCTCCAGTCCGACATCGTCGCGACGGTGCGGCCGGGCGAAGCCATCGAGCTGGCCGGTTACAACGTTCGCTTCGACGAGCTGTGGGCGAACGAGGAGCCGCATCGGTTCGTGGTCGGCGCCAATCTGACCGTGCTGATCGACGGCCGGGAGGCGGGCGCCATGGACCCGCGGCTGAACTACTACCGGAGCCGGGGCGAGGAGGCGATCACGACGCCCTCGGTGCGCAGTCGCGCGCACCAGGACCTGTACGTGAACCTGCTCGCGTTCGAGAGGGACGGGTCGAGTGCCACGCTGCACGTCATCGTGGAGCCGCTCGTCGTCTGGATCTGGATCGGCAGCTTCGTTGTCGCGTTCGGTGCGCTCATCAGCATGGTCGGCGGCCGGCGCCGCCCGCCGCCTGTCGTTCGTCCACGTCGCGTGCTCGTCGAGCAGGAGGCATGATGAACTGGAACAGAGCTGCAATCGGAGCGGGCATCGCGCTGCCCATCATCGCGCTGCTCGCTTACGGCATGACCGTCGACCCGAACGAGCTGCCTTCCACGCTGCCCGGCCGGCCCGCACCCGAGTTTGCGCTGCCCAGGATGGACTCGCAGCCTCCGGACACGGTACGCCTGAGCGATCACCGTGGCGAGGTGGTCGTCGTGAACTTCTGGGCCTCGTGGTGTCTCGAGTGCCGTGTCGAGCACTCTGACCTGTCGCTCGTCGCGAGCACGTACGCGGCAAAGGGCGTGAAGTTCTACGGCGTACTGTACAGCGACACGGAGTCGAACGGGCGATCCTGGATCCGGGAGATGGGCGGGCAGGCGTATCCGGCGCTGATCGACGACCGTTCGCGCACCGCCATCAGCTACGGCCTCTACGGCGTGCCCGAGACGTTTATCATCGATCAGCAGGGCAGGGTAGTGCACAAGCAGATCGGGCCGATTACCGCGGAGAAGCTCGCGAGCATCATCGACCCGCTCCTCGCCGAGCCTGCCGCTGCGCTGGACGCTGTCGAACCCGCCGGCCCCGTTCCGGACGAGACGGCCGCAGGGGCGGAATCATGATGCACCCGGTGCGCGTGGCTCTACTGCTCGTGATTCTGGCCGCGCCTGCGGCCGCGCAGGAGTCGGCGCCTCCACAGGGGACGGTGCCCCGGGCCGAACAGCAAGCGGCGCCTGCAGAGGGAGCGGTGATCCGCGAGACGGAGCTCGACCGCCAGGTGAAGGAGGTTTCGTCGCAGCTGCGCTGCGTCGTGTGCCAGGGACTTTCCATCCAGGATTCGCCATCGACGCTCGCACAGGAGATGCGGTCGCTCGTGCGCGAGCAGCTGGAGGCCGGAAAGTCGCCGGAACAGGTCAAGGCGTACTTCGTCGAACGTTACGGCGAGTGGGTGCTGTTGCGCCCGAAGGCCAGTGGCGTCAACCTGCTCGTCTACCTGCTGCCCATCGCCATGCTGCTCGGGGGCGCCGCGTTCGTCTTCGTGAAGGCGCGCAGCTGGACGCGCACGGCGCAGGACTCCGAAGTCGAGGTCACGCGGCCCTGACATTGCTGACTCTGTGAATATGGAGAAGCTCCGCAGCCTGGATCAGGCCGCGGAGCTTCCTCGTTTCCGGATGCTGCGCCGTCGCGACCACGGCGTGCGAGCCGCGGCCCTACGGTCTAGAAGAGCCCCGTGATGGTGCCGTCGGCGCCCACCCTCATGGCCTCGGCCGCCGGCCGCTTCGGCAGGCCGGGCATGGTCATGATGTCTCCGGTGTGCGCAACGACGAAGCCTGCGCCGGACGACGGTGTCACCTCGCGCACCGTGACCATGAAGTCCTCGGGCGCGCCGCGCAGTGACGGGTCGTCGGAGAACGAATACTGCGTCTTTGCCATGCAGATCGGCACGTCGCGCATGCCGATGTCCTCGAGCCGCCTGATGTCCTTCAGTGCCGCGGGCGTATAGCTCACACCGCGCGCGCGATAGATCTCCTTCGCAATCGTTTCGATCTTGCCGGCGAGCGGCTGTCCGAGCGGGTAGAGCGGCTTGAAGTCCGCCTTGCCCTCCTCGAGCACGCCCAGCACTGTCTCGGCCAGCTCGCGGCCACCCTCGCCGCCCTTCGCATGGATGTCGGTGAGCGCCACCGGCACGCCGAGCTTCGCGCATGCCGCACGCAGCGCCTCGATCTCACCTTCGGTGTCCGAGGCGAAGCGGTTGATGGAGACCACGGGCGGCACGCCGAACTTGCGGACGTTCTCGATATGTCGCTGCAGGTTTGCGAAGCCGCGCTCGACGGCGTCGACATTCTCGCCACCGAGATCCGCCTGCGCTACGCCGCCGTGCATCTTGAGTGCGCGTATCGTCGCGACGATCACCGCGACCTCGGGCTTGAGCCCGCCCGTGCGACACTTGATGTTGAAGAACTTCTCCGCACCGAGATCTGCACCGAATCCTGCCTCCGTCACCGTGATGTCACCGAGCGCGAGCGCGGTGCGCGTGGCAATCAGGGAATTGCAGCCGTGTGCGATGTTGCCGAACGGTCCGCCGTGGATGAGCGCGGGTACGCCACCGAGCGTCTGCACGAGGTTGGGCTCCAGCGCATCCTTCAGCAGCAGTGTCATTGCACCTGCAGCGGTGATGTCGGCGGCGCGCACCGGCTGTCCTTCCCGGCTGTAGCCGAGGATTATGCGACCGAGCCGCTGCTCGAGATCGACACGGTCGGTGGCGAGCGCAAAGATCGCCATCACCTCCGATGCGGCGGTGATGAGGAAGCCATCCTCGCGCGGCACGCCGCTGCCTGTGCCGCCCAGTCCGATCACGATGCGGCGGAGTGCGCGGTCGTTCATGTCGATCGTGCGTTTCCAGGTGATACGACGCGGATCGATGCCGAGCGCGTTGCCCTGCTGAAGGTGGTTGTCCAGCATGGCGGCCAGCAGCGAATGCGCGCTCGTGATCGCGTGGAAGTCGCCCGTGAAGTGCAGGTTGATGTCTTCCATCGGCAGAACCTGCGAGTAGCCGCCGCCGGTCGCTCCACCCTTCATCCCGAATACGGGACCGAGGCTCGGCTCACGCAGGGCGAGCACCACCTTCTGTCCGAGCAGATGCAGCGCGTCAGCGAGTCCGACCGAGACTGTGGACTTGCCCTCGCCCGCCGGTGTCGGATTGATGCCGGTAACCAGCACGAGCCGGCCCGTGCCCTCGGCGCGCGCGATGATCGGCTCCGCATGCACCTTCGCCTTGTAACGGCCATACGGCTCGATGTCGTCCTCTTCCAGCCCGATCGTGCGGGCGATCTCGGCGATCGGGCGCAGCTTCGCGCTCTGGGCGATCTCAATGTCAGTGAGCATGCGCGTCCCTTCATGCAGTGAATGGCGGAGATGACGTCGGGCCCCGGGCCCCGGCGGCGACATATAATACGCGTGGGGCGGCTCGTATCAAGCGGGAGTTCCCCGCGCCCTTGTCCGTGACCGTGCAGGTCCGGTAAAGTCAGCACATGAGTGAGAAAAGCGACATACGGGTGCGCTTCGCGCCTTCGCCGACCGGCTACCTGCACGTGGGCGGCGCACGCACCGCACTCTTCAACTGGCTCCTCGCGCGGCATCACGATGGCGTGTTCGTGCTCCGCATCGAGGATACCGACCGCGAGCGCTCGAGCGATGCCATGACGGCGGCTATCCTCGAGGGCATGGAGTGGCTGGGACTGGACTGGGACGAGGGACCGTTCCACCAGGCGGACGGCGTCGAGCGCCATCGCGCCGATGCGCTGCGGCTCCTCACAGGCGGCGCGGCGTACCGCTGCTTCTGCACGGCCGAGGAGCTGGAGTCGCGCCGGGCGGCTCACGGCGCAGGCGCGGATGCCTTCCGGTACGACCGCCACTGCGAGTCCGTTGCATCGTCTGACGCCGAACGCCGGGCCGGCGCCGGTGAGCCGCACACCGTGAGGTTCCGTGTTCCGGCCGGGACCACCTCGTGGGAGGATGCGGTTCATGGCACGATCGCGTTCGACAACGCGGACATCGAGGACTTCATCATCCTGCGCACCGATGGCACGCCGATCTACAACATGGCGGTGGTCAGCGATGACGTCGCGATGCGGATCACTCACGTGGTGCGCGGTGACGATCACATCTCGAACACGCCCAAGCAGATCATGCTGTACCGGGCGCTCGGCGTGCCGGAGCCGGTGTTCGCACATGTGCCGATGATTCTCGGGCCGGACGGCAAACGGCTGTCCAAGCGCCACGGCGCCACAGCGGTGGGCGAGTATCACAACCATGGTATACTCCCGGATGCGCTGTTCAATTTCCTGGCACTGCTCGGCTGGTCGCCGGGTACGGACGAGGAGATTTTCGCGCGCGACGAGCTGATCCGGCGATTCTCGCTCGACGGCATCAACCGCAAGAGCGCGATCTTCGACACGCAGAAGCTCGAGTGGATGAACGGCCGCTACCTGGCGGAGATGCCGGGCAGGGATCTGGGCGCGGTGCTCAGCGCTGCGCTCGGCGCCGAGCCGGACACGCATACGGAGCAGTGGTGGACGGAGCTGGCTGAGCTCCTGAAAGTCCGTTCCCGGACGGTCCTGGAGATGATCGAACAGGCCCGACCCTACGCGTTCGACGATCTGGAATACGATCCGGCGGCCGTCGCGAAGCACTGGAAGGACGGTGCCGCCGTCGCCAGTCGGATGGAGAAGCTGAGCGCGGACTTTTCCTCGCTACCGGAGTGGACGGAGCCAGCCGTGGAGGCGTGCCTGCGGAGCCGTGCCGACGCCGAGGGCGTGGGTGCGGGCAAGCTGATCCACCCGTTGCGGGTAGCGCTCACGGGTGCCGGCGCGTCACCCGGGATATTTGAGGTGGCGCGCCTGCTCGGGCGGGAGCGTGTGCTGGCTCGGATGGAGCGGGCGGTCAGCGCCCTGGCGACCGGGGCGTCGCAGCCGGGCGGCTGATCGCTTGACACGCGGCCTGTCGGGGGAATAGCATTGGACCACAAGCGCTGCCCCTTGGTGTAACTGGCAACACGCCTGACTCTGGATCAGGAGAGTCCTGGTTCGAGCCCAGGAGGGGCAATACCTCCTCAGTCGAAGGCGGGCGCAGGCTGTCGATCGTGTGGTCGGGCGGTCCGTGTCTCCAC
>DATHUY010000154.1 GCA_035461765.1 Longimicrobiales bacterium | reverse complement strand
CAGCAAGTCGGGCGGCTACACGTTCGTAGTGCTCGTCAACAATGACCTCAAGTCGGAAGTGCCGCTCGGCGTCGAGCTGGACGCGACCACATTCCCGGCGCCTGCCGGCGGCGACATCAGCATTCACTGACAGAGGCCCGCCACCGCGGGCCGTCCGTTTCTCCGGAGTCTTTATGCTCGAGGTAATGAAGCAGAAGATCGCCGACGAGATCGATCGTCTCATGCACGAGCTGACGGTCACTCTCCCGAAGGCGATCCAGAAGGCAGTAGAGCTCGGCGACCTGAGCGAGAACGCCGAGTACAAGTCCGCGCTCGAGCGGCAGCAGTTCGTGCAGGCGCGGCTGAACCACCTGACCCAGCGGGCGGGCGAGCTTTCGCGCATCGATCCGAAAGCCATCGCGAGCGACCGCGTGGGGTTCGGCTCGAAGGTGAAGCTGAAGCGCGTCGATGCCAATGAGACCGTCGAGTACAACATCGTGTTCGGCGATTATATCGATCTCGACTCGAACCAGATCTCGATGGCATCACCGATCGGACGCGCACTCCTCGGCAAGCAGATCGGCGACGAAGTCGTCGTCAGGCTGCCACGCGGCGATCGCACATATACCATCACCGAGCTGATCACTCTGCCCCAGATGGTCTCATGACGACCCTGCCGTTCCGCTGGCGCGCCGCGCTCCGGAATGCCGCCGCACCCCTGCTCGTGCTGGCGGCCGCGGACTCGCCTGCCGCTGCGCAGCAGGTCCGGTGCGACGACCGGGTCAATGCGCGCTGCACGGAAGTCGCCCGGATCGCGCAGTCGCCCGCCGTCGTGCGTGCTCTCAGGTTCATCGAACAGCAGAACGACAGCGCGCGCCGCGAGCTCATCACGCTCACGGAGATACCCGCGCCGCCGTTCGCGGAAGAGGCCCGGGCTCGCACGTTCGCCGACATGCTCAGGGCCGCCGGCGCCGACTCCGTCTGGATCGATTCGATCGGCAACGTTCTCGCGCTCAGGAAGGGCTCGGGCATCCCGCGCACGGTGGCACTCGCGGGCCACCTCGACACGGTCTTCCCCGAGGGCACCGATGTGACCGTACAGGTGCGCGGCGACACGTTGTTCGCACCGGGCATCGGCGATGACACGCGCGGCCTCATCGTCGTGCTGCACGTGCTGCGTGCACTCCAGGAATCCGGCATCCGCACCGACGCCGACCTGCTGTTCATCGGCACGGTGGGTGAGGAGGGCCTGGGCGATCTGCGCGGCGTGAAGCACCTGTTCCGGGAGGGCGGACCGCGCATCGACGCGTTCATCGGCGTCGATGGCGGCTCGGACGCGGGGATCACCAACGAGGCGCTCGGATCGCGTCGCTATCGTGTGACGTTCAGTGGACCGGGCGGCCACTCGTGGGGCGCGTTCGGCACCGGCAACCCCGTCCACGCGCTCGGCCGCGCCATCCACATGTTCGACACCGTCGCTGCGACGTATACGGCGGAACCGGGTCCGCGCACGAGCTACAGTGTCGGCCGGATCGGCGGCGGAACGTCGGTCAACTCGATCCCGTTCGAGGCGTGGGCCGAGGTGGACATGCGCTCGCAGGATCAGGGGCGGCTGCTCACCATCGACTCGATCTTTCGCGCGACCATGGCCCGCGCACTCGCTGATCAGAATGTCATGGTCCGCGAGGGTCCAGCCCTCGAAGTCTCGGTGGATCTGGTCGGAGACCGGCCGTCGGGTGTCACGTCGCCGGGCACACCGCTGCTCGACCGCGCAATGGCGGTTACCCTGTGGTCGGGTGTGGAGCCGCGCCTCGGCTCGTCCTCCACGGATTCCAACACACCGATCTCGCTCGGCATTCCCGCCATCACAATCGGGCGCGGCGGCGTGGGCGGCGAGACCCACGCCCCGGGCGAGTGGTGGCTCGACCGCGCGTCCTGGCGCGCCGTTCAGCGCGCACTGCTGATCGCTCTGGCGGAGGCCGGCTTCAGCTGACCGCCCCGCCACTGGCCGGCGCGGGCAGGCGGGAAGCAGGCACTCTAGCCTGCCCGCCACGCCCGGTCAGATTCCGATTCCGCGGAGCAGGAACCACAGGATCAGAAAAATCACGATGGTGCTGATGCACCCGCCGCCCATCTTCTTCGCGCCCCACCCCGCCAGCAGCGCCCGGAACAGTCCCCGCATCGAGGCCTTCCTCTTCGAGTGTGATCATCGCCGGCTTCCGGCTCGCCCGCGCGGCCGCAGTGCACCGCGCGTGCCAGAGCGCGATAGCGGCACGATTGATGAATCACCCCGCATACGTGTACAGGATCGAGTCGCTCCCCCCGGGACGGAGACGAAATCCGGATGCGGACCCGGGCCGCGCGCCACGTCCGCGACCCTGGTTCGATCTCGGTATTTATGCGGTTCTGCTGGCATTCGCGGCAGGCTGGATCGTGGCCATCGTGTATGCCGTCACGACCGGTGCGCCGCGGCCGGGGCTGGCCCGCGTCATGGCCAATCCGCTGTCACCGGACGCGCCTCCACCCGCCCCCTACCTGCTCGACGCGGCGCTCCGCGGCCTGGCCGATGTGTCCGGCTTCGGAGGCACCAGCGGCGAGGTGCAGGTGCTGGTCGTGGAGCCGGGTGAGCCGGTGGTCCTGCCGGACAGCCTCGAGGGCGATGTCTCCATCGAGTACATCACGCCAAGGGGCGATACCGTCGCCGCCGGCGACAGCGCGCCGCCGCCAGGCATCTGGAACGTGCTGCTCCGCGCGCGCGGCGCCGTCCGACGCGTGCCCAACCTGACCGTACTTTCGATGGTGCCGCTCTCGGAGAAGCGCGGCGGCCGCATCGGGCAGTACATCATCGGCTCGTGGCCCAATGAGACCGGCGGCACGCCCCGCTCCGAGGCCTACCGGCCGCCGCGCGGCATGGTGCGCGTCACGCCGGAAAACCTGGACCTGCCGGTATCGCGGCACTTCCTGCTGCGACACTTCCTCACGAAGGGGCAGGAGAACGTCTGGCCGAAGTACGTGCTCATCTCGCCGCGCCTGCTCGACAAGCTGGAGCTTACGATCGACGAGCTGAACCGCAGCGGCACACCCGTCAGCCGCGTCGGCGTCATCAGCGGCTTCCGCACGCCGAGCTACAACGCCGGCGGCGGCAACACCAGCGGGCGCGGCGCGCTGTCGCGCCACATGTATGGCGATGCCATGGACTGGTTCGTCGACAACGACGGCGATGGCCGGATGGATGACCTGAACGGCGATGGCCGCGTCGATTCCGACGATGGCCGCGTCATGATTCAGGCGGGTGAGCGCGTCGAAGCGCAGTACCCCGACCTGATCGGTGGCCTCGGCCTCTACGCGCCAACCGGCGCGCACGCCGGATTCGTACACACTGACACCCGCGGATACCGCGCGCGCTGGTAGCGCACCACGTAAGGAGAGCCAATGGCAGAGACCCGGCAGGAGAACGACAACCGTCGCACGGAACCCGATGCGGACGTCGGTCCGCCCAGCGCACGGGTGCGCGATGACGACCTGGAGCCGCACGAGGGGCTGCGCTACATCGCGAAGCTGTTCAAGGCGCTCGCCCTGCTGCTGATCTTCATGCTGATCGCCGAGATGATCATCGGCCTCCAGCAGGACGGGACGGCGGCGCTGGGCACGCTGCTCATCGAGGCCACCCGGCTCATCGTCTTCGCCGGGTTCCTGTGGGCCGCTGGCGATCTGGCCGTGATGCTCGTGGAGTCCAATCACGATCTCCGCGCTGCACGCATCCTGCTCGGCCGGCTGAACGGCCGGGTGGAGCGACTCGTCGAGCTGCGCGAGTCGGGACACCCCGAGGAGCCCCGCGGCGGACCCCGGGAGCTGTGACCCGCAGCTGCGCCACCTGGTTCAGGCAGCAATTCAGGCAGTTCGTCACGCGTGACGGCGCACGTGCGGGGGCATGAGCAGGGGAGAAATAGTCTACGGGGAGGCCTGCGCCCCTTCCCGTGACATCGGATCGCACGCCAGCTCACCCGCGTCGGCGAGGACGCCATCCGCGACGCGATCGGCGAGCGACATGATCGTCAGGTAGGGATTGATCTCGAGTGCGTCGGGGAAGAGGCTGGAGTCCGCGACGCGCAGCCACGGCACGCCATGCACGCGCCCCTGTCCGTCGGTAACGGAGTCCGCGGTCGTGCGCCCCATGCCGCACCCTCCCATCAGGTGCGCCGCCGAGACCGTCGTGGTGCCGGGCAGGAAGTGGCGTTCGCTGATGAGCTCATCGATGTGCATGCCCTGCGAACGTGCGATGATGTGCGGCCGCGCCACGGGTGCATGCACGCGTTCGGCGCCCGCCGCGAAGAAGATGCGTGCTGCGGCGCGCGTTGCGGCGACCATGGACCGGACCACACCGTGCGTAAACGTATAGTGCACGACCGGTCGCCCGGCTGACGTCACCGTGATGCGGTTTCCGGGAACGGCGCGATCGCAGGCGAGGACCAGGATCATCTGGAGGCGCGGGTAGGCCCGCATCATGGCGCTGTGCTCTGCACCGAATCCGGTGAGGTTCTTCGCCGTCGTGAACGGGAAGTACATGCAGGTCTCCAGTACGTAGCCTTCCTCCTCGGCACGATCGACGAAGAAGCTCTTCGGGTGACCTACGTCATTCGTGATCGCATGCGCGTGCTCGGCGACCAGAATGAATGCGGGATGGCACGTGAAGCCTTCGCCCAGCCGCGGCAGCCGTCGCGCGAATCCCGATCGGAGCAGCAGCGCGCTCGACCCCACCGCACCTCCCGCGGCCACGACCATGCCCGCGCGGATGCGGTAGTCACCCGGAGCCCAGGAGCTCTCCTCACCCTTGCCGCCTGACGGCTTCTCGTGAACGCGTGCGATGACCGCCCGCTCCTCCACGCGCAGCGCCTCAGCGCGCGTGACCACCTCAACGCCGCCCCGCTCGGCCGCAGGCAGCTGCACGCGATGAGTGCCCTGCTTTGCGGCATTGGGGCAGCCGAGGTTGCACAGGCTCGAGCCCGCACAGCCGCTCAGGTTGAGCGGAAACTGCTCGCAGTCGTAACCCGCAGCGCGCGCGCCGTCACGGAAGAGGCGATTGTTGTCATT
Organism: Longimicrobiales bacterium; assembly: GCA_035461765.1. Classification (GTDB taxonomy): domain Bacteria; phylum Gemmatimonadota; class Gemmatimonadetes; order Longimicrobiales; family RSA9; genus SH-MAG3. Next base: position 3,207 of record DATHUY010000154.1, on the reverse strand, counting down.
CAGGCGGTCTTCCGGCAGGTAATGCACATGGTTCTGCTGCATGAACTCGCGCGATCGGCGTTCGAGGTCCGCTGCGTCGAGTCCGGGCACGTCCCAGCGGCGGATCACACGCTCCGGCGCGATCAGGGACGTACCGGTGTAGACGACCGTCGAGCCGCCGTACGCGCGGCCGAACGCCAGCGTCATGGTTCCGTCGGCAGTAAGGAAGCCGCCGCCATCCTCGTAGAGCGCCTCGGCCATGTCGATCTCGCGACCCGTGAACTCTCCGTCGTCCAGCCGCGGCCCCTGTTCGAGCACCAGCACGCGCCGCCCCTGCCGCACCAGCGGGATCAGACCCTGCGCGACCGTGCCACCGCCCGCGCCCGAGCCGATGATGACGACGTCGTATTCGCGTTCGATCATGAGGGTGCCATTCGCGCGGCCCAGCCGCGGGCATGGGCACGGTAGCCTATCCCATCCATCATTTCACCGCGCGTGTAGCAGCCCATGAGCACGAGCGTACGCAGGCCCCAGATGCCGCGGCGGATGAGCTTCAGCGGGGCACGCTCGAGCCGGTGCAGCACAGACGCGCGCTCCGACGGTGGGAGTGAACTGAAGGCGCGTCCGTAGCGCAGGCGCGGGAGATTCTCGATCACGCGAAGGAAGACCGCCAGCTGGCGCCTCATGGCCGCCGGCCTCTGTGAAAGCGCGTGTGTGACAGTACGCTCCACGTCGGCCCACGCTGCATCATCGAACGCCGCCATCTCCGGCACTACGGTCACTGCAAACGTGCGGAATGTCGCGCGGTGCGCGACGAGCAGCCCGGCAGCCTGTGCAGTGGAGTCCATTGCGATCGACCTCCGCCGGTGATCAGTTCCCGCGCAGCTCCTCCGCGTCGGCTACGCGTTGCAGCGAGATCGCATAGGCCGCGGTGCGCAGAGGCACGCCTCGTTCCCGCGCCAGCGTCGATACATCGCGATATGCCGTAACCAGCTTCTTCTCCAGCCCTGCGTATACCTGCTCGATGTCCCACCGCATCTGCTGCAGGTTCTGCGTCCACTCGAAGTACGATACGACGACACCGCCCGCATTCGCGAGAAAATCGGGGAGCACGACGATACCGCGCTCGTGCAGGACCTTGTCGGCGATGGGCGTGGTCGGCGCATTGGCCGCTTCCACAACCATCCTGCACTGGATGTCGGACGCATTGTCCTCTTTCGTGATGACGCTGCCGAGTGCAGCCGGTACCATGTAATCGCACGGCACCTTCCAGAGCTGCTCGTTCGTCAGCGCGTCCGCGTCCTTGAACCCGGCCACAGTGCGGTGCTGCTGCGCATACGCGAGCAGCGCGGGAATGTCGAGGCCGTTCTCATTGTGTACGCCGCCCTCCGCGTCAGTTATCGCAACGACTCTGACCCCCTCCAGCACGAGTGACTGCGCCAGGTGGCTGCCTACGTTGCCGAACCCCTGGATGGCTACGGTCCCTCCCTCCCAGGTGAAGCCCAGGTCGCGTGCGGCCTCGCGCATGGTGATCATCACGCCGCGCCCCGTCGCCTCCTCCCGGCCGAGCGATCCGCCGAGACTCACGGGCTTGCCCGTCACGACGGCGGGCGAGTACCCCTTCTTCTGGCTGTACTCGTCCAGCATCCACGCCATGGTCTGCGCGTTCGTTCCCATGTCAGGTGCCGGGATGTCGCGGTACGGTCCGAGCGCGATCGAGATGCGCTCCGTGAACTTGCGTGTCAGCCGCTCCAGTTCCCGCTTCGACAGACCGCGCGCATCGACGCTCACGCCCCCCTTTGCACCGCCGAACGGCAGGTCAAGCAGCGCCGTCTTCCACGTCATCAGTGTCGCGAGCCCCCGGACCTCGTGCAGGTCGACTGTCGGATGGTATCGGACGCCGCCCTTCGTCGGACCGCGTGCACCGTTGTGCTGCACGCGATGACCCAGATAGATCTGAACATCGCCGTTGTCCATCAGCACCGGCACCTGCACTGTGACCTCGCGGAACGGCGTGCACAGTCGCTTGCGCATCGACGCCGGCAGTCCAAGCAGGTTGGCGGCTGCATCGAACTGGTTCGTCGTGATCTGCTCCGCCTTGGGTGCAGTCTTCGACTGACTCACGAACACCTCCGTTCAGGATTCATGTGCGCAGCAGGAAGCGCCTGCACCGGGCGCATGCCGCCTTCCGCCGGTGAACCTCGCCTTGCGAATACAACGGCGCACTCGAGATCACCGCTGCGTGCCGTCGTGCGTGATGTCGATTACGAGACGTCCGGGCTCCATCAGCTCGAACACACGATAGCGTCCGGGCGATGATACTCCCGCAACGACCTCGACAACCGCCTCGAAGTCGCAGATCAGCTTCAGCTCCAGAACGGCCGGCAGCCGCGGCGTTCGCTCCCGCTCGCGCACCGTCGGCTCGCCCGCTTCCGTGTGTGCGTTCGCAGGCTGAACGGTTATCGACAGCCACCCGTCACCCGCAAGCGGCACCACGTCACCCGAGCCGCACTGGCGCACCGGCCGGTCGACATAGCTGACGCGATACCCCGGTACACTGTCAGCGCCGAAATCCAGAACGATGCGGTCGAAGTCCGTGTGTTCTGCCGTACGCACGTCGCGCAACACCGCTGCGCCCGCAATCGGCCGCTCGACATTCGTCTCTGCCGCTGTCCATGCCGCGCCCATCACGCCACTCGGCTCGGGCACACGCTCATCCTCTGGAGCAATGGCCGGTGCACTCACCGGTGCAGGCTGCGCACTGTCCACCGCATCCGCCGGCATCGGAGTGTCCTCCGTGTCCGACCCCGCATCAGCAGCGCAGCCGGTTAGCGCGGCGGCGCCCAACACTGAAGCCAGCAGGACGGCACTGCGGAGCACGCAGAACCGCCCGCGCGCCGGATACCGCCCGTGCGGTGTGATCTCAGTACGTTCTGGCATGCGCATGTGTTATCTGCTCGATGATGGTGGCCATGGCGGCGTGCACGATCCGTGCTGCGCCGATCCGCGGATGTACATGGAACGGGGGGCCCATTGTCCGAACATATTCAGTTTGGCCCGCACCTTGCACTTCCCTGCCCCGGAACGTCGCTGTACTGACATTGAAATCGATGGAGGACATAATGAAGACAAGGATTCTGGGTGCGTTTCTCGCCCCTGCATTCGCGCTCGGCCTCGCCGCCTGCGCCGTGGAGCAGACGGAAGAGGGCGAGATGCCCGATGTGGACG
>DATHUY010000153.1 GCA_035461765.1 Longimicrobiales bacterium | reverse complement strand
GAAATCGAGTATTGAGTCCATGATCGAGACGGGTCGCGTGCTCCGCCCGCTGGAGGAGGCGGAGCCGGCGATCGAGCAGCTGGACACCTACGAGTCGCCCGCGGTGCTGACGGAAGCGCTGCGGGCGACGTGGCATGCCGTGGATCGCACACTGCGCACGCTGCTGCGAAGTGACGCGAGCGCCCCCGACAGGATACGCCTGACTGCGATGTCGCAGGAGCTCATGAGCGCGGATGCGGTGATGCTCGAGCTGCGGCGTCGAGACTTCGTGTCGCTGGGGCTGGCGGGCCGGGTGCACGAGCTCCGCCAGGCGCTGGAGCGGGCGGAGTCGGGATCGGTGCGTGCCGCCGATGCGGACAACGCACGAGAGGTGGTGCGCTGTGTGATCGAGGAGGTGCATGGCGTCGCGCGTCGGGCCGCGAACGCGGCGATCGAGACGCAGGAGCCGGTGCCCGCCGCGCCCGCGGAGGTGAGGATCGGGCGCGAGCGACCGCGGCGGCGATGGAATGCTGCGGAGATGCGGCCGCTCGTGCTCGCCGGCGCCGCCCTGGTCGTGCTGATTGCAGCCGTGGCCGCGGTCTTTCTGCTGTCCGGCGGATCGCCGCTGGAAGACGGGATCGCAGCGTTCGCCGATGGGCGACCGGCGGAGGCCGAGCAGAGCTTCCGCGCGGCGCTCCAGCAGGACCGGGACAACAATACGGCGCGGCTGTATCTCGCGCGTATCCTGCGGCGCGACGGTCGCCACGAGGAGGCGGGCCAGCTGCTCCAGGCCGCTGCCGCGCACGACCCCGACGACGCCGCGGTCCGGCGGGAGCTCGGCTATCTCTTCATGGACCTCGCCAGGCCCGAATTCGCCGTTCAGCAGTTCCAGCGGGCTGTGGAGATCGACGCCGCAGACCCTCTCAACTGGGTGGGCCTGGTGCAGGCGCTGACCCGGAGCGGCGATACCAACGCGGCCGCCGAATGGCTGCGGCGGGCGCCGGCGGATGCCCGTGAGATGCTGCGCGGGACGACACCGTGATCGTGCGTGCCGTGGCTGTGCGCGGTCCGTAGCGCGCTATGCGGCTCGCGCTTTGCGTGATCTTGACGTGATGCTGCGCGCGACGGATTATGCGCGTCGCAGCGGGCAGGGCGTGAAGGCGCCGCTGCATACCCGAGTCAAGGAGATCGAAGTGATGGGACAGTGGGGACGGAGCAGGCTGCTGGCCACGGCGGCAGTGGTGCTGCTGGCGGCATGTGCAGGTGACGCGGCGGACGAGCCCGCCGATGATATCGATACCGAAACACCGGCGCCGCAGCAGCCGCCGCAGTCGACGGTTGGCGCCAATGTGGAACTGCCGGAGGGTGTGACACAGGAGATGGTCGCGCAGGGCGAGCAGATCTTCAATCAGCAGATCTGCTTCAGCTGCCATGGAGCGAACGGCGTCGGCTCCGTGCTCGGACCGGCATTGACGGATCAGGAATGGCTGAACACGGACGGCTCGTACGAAGGCATTATGGAGGTCGTGCGGACGGGCGTGGCCCAGCCGGTCCAGTTCCCCGGCCTGATGCCGCCGATGGGCGGGTTACAGCTGTCTGACGAGCAGATCCGCCAGGTTGCTGCGTACGTCTACGCCCTCAGCCACGGCGGCTGATTTGGCGCAGCGCAGATGCGGGGCGCCGGTACGCCGTCGAGCGCGTGCCGGCGCTCTGTTCATATTCGCGCTGCTCGTGTCGTGCGATGATGTGCCGGGTGTCGAGTCCGGCCCGCGCACGCTCGAGCTGGCGAATGACACCATCCGGCTGGAACAGGGCGTGACCCTGGTCGAGGTGGAGGTGCGCCGTGCGGCGGACGGTGATTTCGAACCGGCCGCGGTCGAAGCGCAGACGGGTGACGTCGTCCGCTTCGCGGCGGCCGACAATGGTGGCCATGCGATCGTGTTCGAAAGCACGGCCCTCGCAGCCGACGCGCGCGAGTGGCTGGAGCGCACCGGGCAGATGCGCAGTCCGCCTCTGATCACGAGCGGTTCCGCGTGGGTGGTTACGCTGGATGGTGCACCGCCGGGCGACTATCCGTTTCTGTGCTCGACGCACAGCGCGCGCGGACGACTCACGGTTCGCGCCCGCTGACTGGCCGCATCTCCCTGCCGCGCCTATACTCCCGCCATGTCGAAAATCGCAGTCATCCCCGGTGACGGGATCGGTGTGGATGTAACGCAGGAGGCCGTGAAGGTACTCGGCTGCGTGCGCGAGGAAGCGCGGCTCGCGCTCGACCTGGTGGAATGGGATCTCGGCGCGCAGCGCTACCTCGATACGGGTGTGACGATCACGGCGGCCGAGATGACGGAGCTCGGCACTGATTACGACGCGATCTTCCTGGGCGCGATGGGCGACGCGCGTGTGCCCGACAACGTGCATGCGCGCGACATCCTGCTCGGGATGCGCTTCCAGCTCGACCTCTTCATCAATCTGCGCCCGATCCGTCTCTTCGAGAGCGGGATGTCGCCGCTGCGCGACGTGCGGCCGGAGGATGTGGACATGGTCATCTTCCGTGAGAACACGGAAGGTGTATACGTGGGCATGGGCGGCACGTTCAAGAAGGGGACTGCGGACGAGATTGCGATCGAGGAGGACATCAACACGCGCAAGGGCGCCGAGCGCATCATCCGGGCGGCGTTCGAGTACGCGCGTGCGAACGGCCGCGGCCTCGTGACGCTGTCGGACAAGGCGAACGCGATGCCGAACGCCGGCGGGCTGTACCGTCGCGTGTTTGCGGAGGTCGGTGCGGAATTCGGCGACATCGAGCGCAACGCGGTCTATGCCGATGCCCTCGCCATGGACCTGGTACTGCGACCCGGCCTATACGATGTCATTGTCGCGCCCAACCTGTTCGGCGACATCCTGAGCGATGTCGCCGCCGCGCTCGTAGGCGGACTCGGCCTCGCGCCGTCGGCCAGTCTGCACCCCGGACGCGTCGGGCTGTTCGAGCCGGTCCACGGCTCGGCGCCTGACCTGGCAGGAAGCAACCGTGCCAATCCGCTGGCCGCCATCATGACGACGGCGCTGATGCTGCGGCATCTGGGTCACGCCGCTGCTGCCGACGCGGTGGAAGCCAGCGTGCAGCGCGCGGTGGCGGGACGTCATACGACGCCCGACCTGGGCGGGGACCTGGGTACTGACGCGGTGGGCGACTGGGTGTGCCGCGATCTGAGAGAGGCCGGATTCTGATGGCAGAGGAGATGCAGCACCGGCGACCGCTCGGCGCGATCCTGCTCGAGTCAGGACGCATCACGCAGGCGGACGTGGAGCGGGTGCTGGAGTATCAGCGCGCGCACGGCGGCTACTTCGGGCAGGGCCTCGTTTCGCTGGGCATCCTGTCGCGGGAGGAAGCCGACTGGGCGCTCGCCAACCACTTCGATCTGCCGTTCATCTTCCCGCATGCGGACGCAGTGGACCGCGATGTGGCGCAGCTGGTCCCGGCGGACTGGGCGCTCGCGCACATGGCCGTACCCATCGTGCGTGCGGGTCGTCTCGTTACGGTGGTGGTGGCGGAACCGCTGACGCGCGAGGTCATCGAAGAGCTGAGCAAACGGACGGGACTGCAGGTCGAGATGGCGCTCGCGTCGGCATCGCGTATTCGCGAGCTGATCCATGCCATCTACGACACGCGCGATGATGCGCTGACTGTGCGCGAGCGGGAGCGGGCCGCAGGCGACTTCGTCGCGCGCGCACTGTCGCACGGCGCGGAGCGCTTCGGCATCTCGATCCGTGCCTCACAGGCGACGGGTTGGTGGCGCGCGCGCGGCCGTACTCATCGCGCACCGCTCGCCGACGGCTGGGAGGCCGCGCTGGACGGGCAGATCCACCCCGCTCCCGTGGCGCGGGTACGCGCGGAGCAGGACGGGCACATCGAGTGGGAGGCGGAGGTGGAGCATGCCGGCGTGAGGCTGCCACTCGAGGCCCAGGCGCTGGTCGGTGCGGGCGGCGCGGAGCTGCTGTTCCGGCCGCTGCAGAACGCGCCACTGGCGGCGGCGGCGGCGGAGCTGGTGCTGCCCACGACGCTGATGACGGAGCTGCGGCTGCTGTGGCGCAGCGGCTCCTCGCGGATCGCAGTGCAGGCGGAGCGACTGGAGTCGGCACGTGCGCTGCTGCCGCTGATCCCGTCCATCGCTGTCGGCGAACACGTGCGTGCCTTGCATGTGAACGAGACCGGTGAGGGTGGTTCGGTCTATACGCTGCGCGGCGAGCAGAGCGACGCGTTTGCGGAGTCCGTGGCCACGTACGAGCTCGACGCCATTACGATCGACCTCCCCGCCGAGGGATATCCGCTGCGCGGCCTGCTCCGGGCTGCGCCGCTCGCGCTCATCCTGATGCACGAACCCCTGGATGAGACCCCGACACAGGAGTGGGGCGTAAACTGGCTGCTAACGATATCCGGTGAGCCCGGACGGTTCACCTGGCAGTTGCGCGCGCTCCACCGCTGAACCAGGAAGTCATGGCTCAGATCGATCAGTTCCTGCGCCTGATGGTGCAGCAGAAGGGCTCCGACCTGCATCTCACGGTCGGCTCCCCGCCCATCATGCGGCAGCACGGCGAGCTGACACGCGTGAAGTTTCGCGATCTCACCCCCGCCGACATGCAGGCGCTGCTGTACGAGATCATGTCGCCGGCGCAGAAGGCGGAGTTCGAACAGGCGAGCGACATCGACTTCGCGTATGAAGTAGCGGATGTCGCCCGCTTCCGCGTGAACGTGTTCCGTCAGCGCAAGGGCATGGGCTGCGTCATGCGCACCATCCCGAGCACCGTGCTGTCGGCCGATGAGCTGAACCTGCCGGAGGGCGTGCGTCGATTCTGCAAGCTCACGAAAGGCCTCGTGCTCGTGACCGGCCCGACCGGCTCCGGCAAGAGCACGACTCTCGCCGCGATGGTCGATCTCATCAACGAGACCAAGCCGGACCACATCCTCACGATCGAGGATCCCATCGAGTTCGTGCACGTGAACAAGAAGGGCCTGGTCAACCAGCGCGAGATCGGCAATCACACGAAGTCGTTCGCAACCGCTCTCCGCGCCGCGCTGCGCGAGGACCCCGATGTCATCCTGGTCGGTGAGATGCGCGACCTCGAGACGATCTCGCTCGGCCTGACCGCCGCGGAGACGGGGCATCTCGTGTTCGGCACGCTGCACACCAGCTCCGCCGCCAAGACGGTCGACCGCATCATCAACGTGTTCCCCGCCGATGAGCAGGAGCAGGTGCGCGCGATGCTGGCGGAGACGCTCCGGGGAGTGGTCGCGCAGCAGCTGCTGCGCAAGGCGGACGGCTCCGGGCGCGTGGCGGCGCTCGAGATCATGGTCGGCACGCCCGCGATCGGGAACATGATCCGCGAGGCGAAGACGCATCAGATCACCAGCATGATTCAGACGGGCCGCAAGGATGGCATGCAGCTGATGGACCAGGCCATCCTCGACTACCTCATGAAGAAGGTGGTGTCGCCCGAGGAAGCGTACGCACGTGCGCACAGCAAGGCGGAGTTCCTGCCCTATCTGGATGGAGGCGCGGCGCCGCCCCACTGATGCGGCGGCGCTTCCTGCCTGTTGCAGGGTATGATGGGCAGCAACGCAATCACGAGACTACCAGTCGCGGCGAATGGCTGTGATCTGTCCACAGCTACCGACCCGCAATGCGAAGCGGAGCATACTTCATGAGTACTCAGGGCCAGTCGAAAGACATCGTGTTTCTCTCCGGCCGGCGGACACCGTTCGGCTCGTTTGGCGGTTCGCTCAAGGACTTCAGCGCAACGGACCTCGGCGTCCACGCGGCGAAGTCGGCGCTCAAGGAAGCGGGCGTGGACCCAGCCGATATCGGTCACGTCATATTCGGCAATGCGCTGCAGACATCGGGCGATGCGATCTATCTCGCGCGACACGTCGGCCTGCGGGCTGGCGTCCCGATTGAAGTGCCGGCGCTCACACTGAATCGCCTGTGCGGCTCCGGCTTCCAGGCCATCGTGACCGGTGCCGAGCAGATCCTGCTGGGCGAGACGGAGGCAGCGCTGTGCGGAGGAGCGGAGAGCATGAGCCAGGCGCCGCATGTTGTCCGTGGCGCGCGCTGGGGCGACCTGCGACTCGGCGAGCCGGGCGGCAACTTCGAGGACCTGTTGTGGACGGCGCTGACGGATACGCAGTGCGACCTGTCCATGGCGCAGACGGCGGAGAAGCTCGCGGAGCAGTATGGCATTACGCGGGAGGTGGCCGACGAGGTCGCGGTGCGTTCGCAGCAGCGGGCGAAGAAGGCGTGGGACGAGGGTCGCATGCAGACGGAGGTCGAGCCTGTCGCGGTGAAGACGCGCAAAGGCGAGGTCATGTTCAATGCGGACGAGCACATGCGGCCGGACGCGAGCATGGAAGCGCTCGGCGCGCTCCGTCCCTATTTCCGGAAGGACGGTCTGGTCACGGCAGGCAACGCGAGCGGCATTGGCGACGGTGCCGCGGCAGTTGTGATCGCCGGCGCGGACTGGGCGGAGCGGAAGGGGCTGAAGCCGATCGGCCGGCTCGTCAGCTGGGGCATCGCGGGAGTGGATCCGGCGATCATGGGTATCGGCCCTGCCCCTGCGGCGCGCAAGGCACTCGACCGTGCGGGAATGCCGCTCGATGCGATGGACCTCGTCGACATCAACGAGGCGTTCGCACCGCAGTTCGCCGCAGTCGCGAAGGAGCTCGGGCTCGACCCGGAAAAGACGAACGTGAACGGCGGCGCCATCGCAATCACGCACCCGCTCGCCGCATCGGGCGCGCGAATCACGGTGAACCTGCTGCACGAGCTGCGTCACCGCGGCGGCCGCTACGGTCTGGGTGCCGCCTGCATCGGCGGCGGACAGGGCATGGCGGTGGTCGTCGAAGCGCTGTAGCCGCCCGGACTCCGGGGCTCCGACGCTGAACGCAGTCGCCGCGGCCGGGCCGCGGCGACCGGAGCTGCGACGTAACAGCGCGCCGGAGCACCAGACGAAAGGGGCACGATATGATCGACTTGATCGTTCCGCTGGGAATCGCGGCGGTTGCCGCTGTCAGCGTGATCGCATCGTCGTTGCGGGTGCTGCGCGAGTACGAGCGCGGTGTGGTGTTCCGTCTGGGCCGACTCACGCGGGCGCGGGGGCCGGGACTCATCTTCCTGCTCCCGCTCGGGCTCGAGCGGATGGTGAAGGTGCCGCTGCGCATCGTCGCCATGGATATCCCGCCCCAGGATGTGATCACGCGTGACAACGTATCGATCAAGGTGAACGCGGTCGTCTATTTCCGCGTGGCCGATCCGGAAAAGGCGACGATCATCATCGAGGATTATCTGTTCGCGACGAGTCAGCTCGCGCAGACCACGCTGCGCAGTGTGGTGGGTCATGCCGAGCTGGACCAGCTGCTGGCGGAGCGTGACCACCTGAACGACATGATCCGCCGTATCATCGATGAGGGCACCGACCCATGGGGCATCGATGTGACTGCGGTCGAGATCAAGGACATCGACCTGCCACACGAGATGCAGCGTGCGATGGCGCGGCAGGCGGAGGCGGAGCGGGAGCGGCGCGCAAAGGTGATTGCCGCCGAAGGTGAGCTGCAGGCGTCCGAAAAGCTGACCGAGGCCGCGCGCGTGCTCCAGCAGCAGCCGGCCGCGCTCCAGCTGCGCTACCTGCAGACGGTCGCGGAGATTGCGACCGAGAACAATTCCACCACGCTCTTCCCGATTCCCATCGATCTGTTCAGGCCGTTCATCGAGCGCGCCGCGGGGGCGGCCGGTTCCGGGAGTGCGGACGCTGCCCGGCAGCCGGCGCTGCCTCTGCCGCGTATCGATGCGGCGTCGTCGTCCGCAGCCGACAAGCGGGCTGAGGCGGAGCGGGCTGAACTGAAGGGACCGGATGAGCCTGCTGCCGGGCCTCGCGGGTAGTCATGGAATCGGGACCTCCGGAACGGCCGCAGCACGCTCCGCCTGAGCCGGCCCGGACGCCGGACGGCCCCGCCCGTATGCCGGACCCCAGCCCGGCGCAGATGTCGGAGGCCGCCCCACGCTCCATCGCGCGCGTGGATTTCGAGCATGTCATCCGTCGTGCGGCCGAGCTGTCACTGAAGGAGACGGATCCCGAGGACAATCTCTCGGAAGATGAGGTGCTCCGCATCGCCTCCGAGCTCGGGCTGCCGCTGCACCACGTCCGGCAGGCGCTCTTCGAGCTGCCAGACCTGAAGGTCCGGCCGCGCTGGTACGACCGGTACTTCGGCCCGGCCGTCTTCTCCGTCAATCGAGTGGTGCCGACGCGCAAGGATCCGGCGCTCCGCCGCGTGGAAGACTATCTCGTCACACGTGAGTATCTCCAGATCGTCCGGCGCAAAGGCGACACGATCGCGTTCGTTCCGGCGGACGACACGATCTCGAGTCTCGCACGGGCGCTCGCCCGGCCGAACAGTCGCCATACCATCTCGCGCGCCTCGCGTGTCATGGTCGGTGTCCATTCGCTGCCGGAGGACGACTCACACGTGCGTTTCGATATCGACCTGAGCGACGCCCGGAGCGAAGCCGTCCGGAGTGGTGTGCTGCTCGGCAGCCTCCTCGGCGTGGTCACGGGCGGGTTCACGGCGATGCTGGCATCAACCATCACGCCCGACGTGCTCGGCCAGATTCCGGAGATCATCGCGTTCGGTGGCGGCATGGCCGGCACCGTCGCCGGAACCGTGTCCGTCGCCGCATCGCGGTTCCGGACCCGCGTGTTCTCCGCGAAGATGGAGCTGACGGGGCTGCTCGACCGGCTCGAACGTGGCGACCGGCTGGACCCGCCGCCCGCCCCGTGGCGTCGCAAGCTGCAGCTCCGCCTCTTCGGCGACCGCAGCTGACTTTCACTCGCACGCCCGTCCCCCCATATTGCCCGCGCCAATGAACAGGAGGGGGATTCCATGAGTGCAATCCGCAGGGTCGGGGTTCTCGGCTGCGGTCTGATGGGGAGCGGCATCGCCGAGATCTCGGCGAAGGCGGGATATGAGACGTGGGTGCGGGAGCTGAATGATGACCTGGTCGCCCGCGGCCGCGCGAACATCACGAAGAGCCTCGACCGCGCTGTAGAGAAGGGCAAGCTCGAGAGCGGTGTACGCGATGAGGTGCTCGGCCGGCTGAAGTTCACGACGGCTCTCGAAGAGCTGAAGGATGTCGACATCGTGATCGAGGCAGTGACCGAGGACATCGAGCTGAAGAACGAGATGTTCCGCACGCTCGATGGCGTCTGCGCAGAGCACACGATCTTCGCGAGCAACACCAGTTCGCTCACGATTGCCGCAATGGCGGCCGCCACCAACCGGCCGCACCGCTTCGTCGGACTGCACTTCTTCAATCCGGTGCCGGTGATGAAGCTGGTGGAAGTGGTGCGGACCATCGCAGTGGAGCAGGACGTATTCCGCGCTGCGTACGACTTCGCGAAGACGCTCGGCAAGGAGCCGGTCGAAGCGAAGGACACGTCGGGCTTCATCGTCAACCGGCTGCTCGTGCCCTACATGCTCGATGCCATCCGCTGTCTCGAGCAGGGCCTGGCCACCACGGAAGACATCGACAAGAGCATGACGCTCGGCACCGGCTACCCGATGGGGCCGTTCACGCTGTGCGACTTCGTCGGCATCGACACGTTGTATTACATCGCCGAGATCATGTTCGAGGAGTTCCGCGAGACGCGCTACGCGCCGCCGCCGCTGCTGCGCCGCATGGTCTCGTTCGGCTACTTCGGCCGCAAGACGAAGCGCGGCTTCTACGACTACTCCGGCGAGAAGCCGGTCGTCGTCGACCTCGGTATCTGATCACGTCAAGGTTGCTGCGGCGCCGCCGCCCGTACAGATTTCGGTGCGGCGGCTCCGCCGATTCTACACCACAACTTCTTCCGGGATGACGCCGTGAACCAGCATCCGACTGCCGGAACCAGTACAGACGCAGCCGAGACCGCCGGCCGTGAAATGTGGGGGAGCCGCCTCGGCTTTCTCCTTGCCGCGGTTGGCTCCGCGGTCGGCCTGGGCAACATGTGGCGCTTCTCCTATGCGACCGCCGAGCATGGCGGTGCAGCGTTCGTGCTGTTCTACGTGTTCCTGACCTTCATGGTGGGCGTTCCCGTGATGATCGCGGAGTTCGGGCTCGGGCGGGCGACCCGCCTCAGCCCGATCGGTGCACTGCGCAAGGCGGGCGGGCCGGCCTGGGTGCCGCTCGGCTACCTCTTCGTCGCCGCCGGCTTCCTCATCCTCGCCTACTACGCCGTCATCGCAGGATGGGTAACACGATACGCCTTCGATGCCGTCATGTCGCCGTTCCCCGCAGACGCCGGCGTGTACTTCGGCGAGGTGACGACCGGGATCGCGCCCATTCTCTATCACCTCGGATTCATGACGCTCACGATCCTGATCGTCGCCAGCGGTGTGAAGAAGGGGATCGAGCGCGTCAGCACCGTCATGATGCCGGTGCTCGGACTCATCCTGGTCGGCCTCGCCGTATGGGCCACGACTCTGACCGGTGCCGGCGCGGGCTACAGCTTCTACCTGACGCCGAGCTTCGAGGAGCTGCTCTCGCTCGACACGGTAGCCGCTGCGACCAGCCAGGCGTTCTTCTCGCTCTCGCTCGGCATGGGTGCAATGCTCACGTTCGCGAGCTACCTGCAGCGAGACTCCAATCTGCCCCGCGAATCGACGGTGATCGCACTCTCCGATTTCGGTGTCGCGTTCATTGCGGGTCTCGTCGTCTTCCCGGTGGTGTTCGCCCTCGGCCTGCAGGACGCGGTCAGCGAGAGCACCGTGGGCGCTCTGTTCATCTCCTTGCCGGGGGCATTCCAGGCGATGGGGCCGACGGGGCGCGCTGTCGGTCTGCTGTTCTTCGGCGCGCTCTTCATCGGTGCCATCACATCCGGTATCGCGCTGCTGGAGGTCGTCGTGTCTTCCGTGATCGACGAATCGAAGTTCGATCGGCGCAAGGCGTCGATCACGATGGGCATCGTGATCGCACTGCTCGGCATACTGCCCGCAAGCGACATCAACATCCTGGGAGCCATGGATGCCGTCGCGTCCGAAGTGTTCCTGCCGCTCGGCGGACTGTTCCTCGCCCTGCTCGTCGGCTGGGGACCGCCGAGCCGGCGCATCGAGATGTTCGCCGAGGGAGCGTCGCCCGGAATTCGCAGCATCATGGTGGGCTGGCTGTGGACGCTGCGCGTCATCGTGCCCCCGCTGCTCGTGGTCGTCCTGACGCGCACGGTTCCGGCCGGCATCAACGCCATTCGCGCGATCGGCGGATGATGCCCCGGACCGGCTGACTGCTGCGAGAACGGCCGCGCAGTGCGATCGCACCGCGCGGCCGTTCTCTCCGCTGCCGGCATCACTCAGATGCTCACGGCAGATCCTCACCCCGGTGCAGCTCGAACGCGTAGCGGCGGTACTGATCCGGGTGCGCCAGGTAGTCACTGACCCATACCTCGAACGGCGGCAGAGGCAGGCGCCGCTCCAGCTCCTGCACCACACCCATCGCCATCTGGAACCGATCGCTCTCCCGATAGTCGATGCGGCGTCCCGATAGCAGCACCTCCACCATCTCACGGAAATCCGACGGGTCCAGCAACGCGATCAGATGCGCGACCTGATCCAGACGGTAGGAATCGTACAGCGCGCGCAGACGCTCCAGCGTCGGCGGCTCCCGCCGCTGCCACTCGCCCTCCCGCTGGCTGGCACTGCGCTTCAACTCCTGCCTGAACCAGCGGTGCAGCTCCGGTGTGCCACCACTGCGACGCTCCTGAGTCGACAGGGCCGAATCGAGGAGTGCCAGCAGCAGCGGACGACCAAGACCGCGCGCGCGCTGATCGACCGTCGCCTCGTCCCGCTCCAGAAACAGATCGGCCGTCCGGATCTCACCCGGCCCGGCCGTCATCAGCGCTGACCGGAACGTGAAGTATCCGCGCCACTGCCCGTCCGGTCGCGGATACGTGATCAGAAAGGCGGTCCACCGCTCGCCGCTGCGCTCCAGAAAGCAGAACGAGCGGCACCGCAGGCGGTCGGCATCGCTCACGTGCCTTGCCTCTCTGCTCTGCGGCGGCGGGACCGTGTCATGTGTACCCGGGAAGGTCATGTCACTGCGAGCGCACGTCCTGCGTGCACCGGTCGGGATCTGCCGCAGCGCCCGTCACCTGCACACACGAACCGCGGCAGTCTCACGCTAATCGCGCTCCTGGTAATGGTCAAGCGACCGCACTGTGCCTGACGACGTGTACGCGCTCACCATTTTTTCAAATTATGTAGTTTTCCAGCTTTGACATTTTCCGGGATACCGCCTGCGGAACTCCGCACAGCAGCACGTCTTCCGGAAAGCAAACGAACTGATATGCGATGTTCGAGCCGTGCTGTTTCGCGCGCATCCGACACTGTGGAGCAATCGTGTAAGTTGCGCTCCTGCAACAACATCCCATAACAGGTTGTCATGCTGTCAATTACGGGACATGCTTGACTGACGTGTGCCTCACTTCTATCTTGTGTGCCACTTGCTCAAGCAATCACGCGGCCTCTGTCCGCGCATGACAGAGGGTTGCTTCCATTTCGAAAAATTCTGAAAAATCGATGGGCGACGAGGCGAGAAGAATGTGGGAAACGTGTGCCGTCGACCTGCAGGTGAAGCTGCCGAAGAGCGTTGCGGCGGAAGTGGAGCAGGTGCAGAAGTCGGACCCGGAGATGCTGAGCAGAATGGTACTTTACGCGGTGACCAGACGGACGATATTCGATCATCTCGCCACGCGTACGGCGTTCGGAGCGAAGCGCGAAGAAACTTGACGAGCTCGCGGCTGCGAACATAGCGTATCCAATCCAGCAGGGCGTACTGGTGCCGGACGCGCCTGGAGGAATCGGCCCTCCCACGTGGAGACCTCCGGGGCGATCACCAGCAGCAGAGCGACATCATTACAACGGGAAAGCGAACGGAGCCGTCGACTCACGCGGATGATGATCGCGTACTGCGCGCGAAGTACCTGGACTGGTGCTCGGCGCAGGTGGCAGATCACTTCCTGGCGCTGAGTCCCGACGAGATCTTCGAGCTGGCGGAGCGTTCTTCACGAGAAGAGGTCCCGACCGCAGAACGTCCAGCGTCACCCCTGCCGCAGGATACGAACGACCTGTCGTCGTACCGTGGTGTGGTAGAGCGTGTTACCGAGGTGCTGACCCAGCAGCTCGAGCTGCCGACGTTCGCTGAGTGGCTGGAGTTGTATCGCAGGAACCCGGGCGCTGTGGAAGCGCGGCTGCTCGGGTTCTGGAAGGAAGCGCGGTAACGAGGCGCGCGCGTGGACCGGGGTGGGGTTGCGTGCGCGCATGATCCCGCCGGCGCTCGCGTTCCCGTCTCGTCAGTGCTGCTTCACCCTCGACAGATGCCACCAGGTCCCGACCATCGCGGCCGTGCCGGCGGCGGCGAGCAGCAGGCCGATGAGTCCCCAGATGAGTCCCCAGTCATAGCGGCCGTGGTCGTATCCGCGGTACGAGCTCCAGAAGCAGGTCACGGCCATCACCCACCAGAGGATGCCAATGCCGAAGCCGGCGCCGAGTGCGACCGTGTTCTGAGGTGGGCCGGCGGATTCCGTTGCCATACTGTTCTCCATAAGAGCTGAACGCGAGGCGCCAAGATATTGGCGCGGCGGGGGCCGGGCAAGCGTGCGCGGGATTGCGCGCGCCGCGTTGCGCCGGCATCCTATCGCGCACGGAAACAGGAGGCTGAATGTCGATCCCGATAGCAGTGCTGCCGGAAGGCACGAGGGTAAAGGTGCAGCGGGGTCCGCTGCCGCAGGATCCCGCGGTGGCGGGGCGCACGGGCGTGGTCGTGGCCGCGTCGGAGTATCGGACGCAGGCGCTTGGCGTGGTGCTGGATGGGGAGTCGGCCACCCGGTATTTCACGCCGGGTGAGCTGGAGGTGGTGACGGCAGTGCCGCTGCCGCCGGAGCGCGAGTCCGCGAAAGCGAAACGGGCGCTGCCATAGAGCTGAGAGCGCGTTCTCCGGAACGAATGATGCAACGATGGTCCTGAGGGGTGGTTCGGTTCAGGCCGGTGCATCACGGAGGCAGTGCTCATGAGCAGCAGGATGGATGTCGCGGTGGAACCGCAGACGGTGGACGAGGCGAAGGACGCGGTGGAGCGTTCGCGGCAGCGGATCTCCACGACGCTCGATGCACTCGAGGACCGGATCGTGGAAAAGAAGCATGCGATGCAGGACCGGATGGACGTGCTGCGGCCCGTGCGGAAGCAGGTGTCGGTGCGACCGCTGACGGCGGTAGCGGTTGCGGTCGGCGTCGGTGCGCTGCTGGGCAGTCTGGGCGGACGCGAGCACCGCGAGGAGGCCGGGCGTGATGAGAAGAAGGGCGGGCGCGAATTGAAGGCGTCGCGGTCGCTGCGTGGCCGGAGCGGGCTGAGCGACCGCGATCGCGCCGAGCTGCGCGAGTGGCGTCGCATGAGGCGCGAGCGCCTGCGCAACCGGATCGGCAGCGGTCGCGATACGGGTGACGAGGGCGGCCGGCTCGACGCGCTGAAGCACCAGCTCGCGGGAGCGGTCACGTCAGCGATCGGCGCCGCAGTGACTGCGCGTCTCCGTGACTTCTCGGGTGGCAGCCACCGCGGGGATGGACGTTACTGACGGTCAGCGCTGGTCAGCAACACGAAGGGCGACCCTGCCGGGGTCGCCCTTCTGTCATCCTGCAACCAGCTCGACTGCGAGGGCCGGTGCGTCTAGAACGGCAGGTCGTCGTCGTCCGCGTCGAACGGTGAGGGGGATGACGGCCGGTTCGAGCCGCCCTGCGCAGGCTGGCGTCGCCTCGGCGCGGAGTCGTATCCGCCGCCACCGGAGCCGCCTGCGCCACCCGCACCCCCGAGCATGACCATCTCGCGCACGACGATGTCGGTCCAGAACCGCTGGTTGCCCTTGTCATCCTCGGTGGTCGAGTACTCGAGGCGCCCCTCGATGTAGAGCCGGTCGCCCTTCTTCACGTACTGGTCCACCAGGTCCGCCATCTTGTCCCAGAACGTCAGGCGGTGCCACTCGGTCTTTTCCTGCTGCTGGCCGCTGCGGTCGCTGAACGTGCGATTCGTCGCGAGCGACACCTTGGCGATCTTCGTTCCGCCGCCGGTCGTCTTGATCTCGGGATCATTTCCGACGTTGCCGATCAGCATCACTTTGTTCAGGGAGCGACTCATGCTTTCCGCCTTGCTGGGTGTTGGACTCAGCGCCCAAGGTAAGGTGGCGCGCGCGCCGCGTAAATGGCGGGAGGCGACGGCTGGCATGCCCTCTGCGACAACCTCGTGTACAGAGCGGACAGGGGGAGTCATGGCGGACAAGTCGACCGGCGCGGGTGCGGGCAGAGGCGAAATCAATCTCGAACTGGTCGCCAAGTCGACCCTGCTCGTTATCGGTCTATGGGCGCTCGCCAATGCCCTGTGGCTCGCACGCGACGTCCTATTCATCGCTTTCTTCGCATTCCTCGTCGCTTCCTTCCTCTCCATCTTCGTCGAGCCGCTGCACCGGCGCGGCGTCAGCCGTTCCATCTCCGCGCCACTCGTGCTGGTGGTCCTGCTGGCGATCTTCGTCGGCCTGTTCCTGGTGACATGGCCGACCCTGCGCGAGCAGTTCGGCGTCATTCAGCAGCAGCTGCCGCCGGCGGTCGATGGCATCCAGGACTGGATCGACCGGCAGATCGCGGCCGTCATGGGCTCGATGGGGGCGACGGACACGGAGATCCGGCAGGAGCTGCGTTCCCGGATGACGTCGGAGATGGGCACCCTCGTCGGCGGCGCGCTGCCGCTGCTCAATACCGCGGTCGGCGCAGTGACAGGGCTGGTGCTGGTCATCGTCGCCGGGATGTTCATCGCCATATCGCCACGCACCTACATGCGCGGGATCATCGTGCTGATTCCCCGCACTCGCCGACGCCGTGCGGGCGAAGTCCTCCCGGAGGCGGGCACAGCGCTGGTGCAGTGGATGAAGGGGACGGCCATCGGCATGGCGGTGGTGGGGGTCATCAGCGCGATCGGACTGACGATCATCGGCGTTCCCGCTGCCCTGGCACTCGGACTGATCGCGGGCCTGCTCGAGTTCATCCCCTACATCGGACCCGCGCTCAGCTTCGTGCCGGCCACCGTGGTGGCCCTGGCGATCTCACCGGAGAAGGCGCTGTGGGTGCTCGGACTGTATGCAGTGGTGCAGGGAGTGGAGTCAAACCTGCTCATGCCACTGCTCATGAAGCAGATGGTGAAACTGCCGCCCGCCCTGACGCTCCTTTTCCAGACACTGATGGCCACGCTGTTCGGATTTCTCGGTCTCATTCTCGCGGTCCCGATCCTCGCCACGTCCAAGATCCTCGTGGAGGAGCTCTACGTCGAGGCCGTGGCGGATGAACACTGATCTCCGGGGTTACGCTCCTACACTGCTGAGCTCCGCGGCGCGCTCACGGTAGGCCTGCTGGAGGCGGGCCGTAATCGGGCCGCGGCCGCCGTTGCCCACGACACGGCCGTCGAGACGCGAGACGGGCATCACCTCGGTGGTGGTGCCGGACAGGAACAGCTCCTCGACATCACCGATGCGGTCCCACGGGATCGGTGCCTCGGCGGCGGGTATGTCGAGCTCGCGGGCCATCTCCAGGACGAGCGCGCGCGTGATGCCGGACAGGATGTAGTTACACGACGGATACGTGATCAGACGGCCATCGAGTACTCCGAACAGGTTGGAGTGTGAGCCCTCGATCAGGACGCCGTCCTTGAGGAACAGAGCCTCGAACGCTCCCTCGTGATGCGCCTGCTGGTTGGCGAGGACGTTCGGGAGGAGCGCAATGGACTTGATGTCGCAGCGCGTCCAGCGTGTGTCCGGGACCGTGATCGCCGCGACACCGTTGTCGAAGTATTCGTCGGGATACTGCCTGAACGGTTTGGCGAGCACGTAGGCGGTCGGCTCCACGGCCGGATCGGGGAACGCGTGCCGCCGGGGCGCGACGCCACGCGTGACCTGGATGTAGATCGTGCCATCGCCATCGACGCCATTTTCACTGATGAGCCGTTCCGCGACGCTGGCCAGTCCGGCGACGATGCCGTGGTCGATCTGAAGTGCGGCGAGGCCCGCGCGCAGCCGCCGCAGATGCGGTTCCATGAGGAACGGACGGCCGCCGTAGATACGCACCACCTCGTAGACGCCGTCGGCAAAGAGAAAGCCGCGATCATCAACCGGGATCGTGGCCTCTGTATGATCAACGTATTTTCCGTTCAGATAGACTTGCATCCGCCCCTCCACAGCGGTTCGAGACCCTGCACAATGACATCACGGTCACGGACCGTCAATTGCTGCAGATTGCCGGCCGGCGTGCTGCGAGGCACTTTTCGCGAGCGGTCCGGGTCGCACGCGGGCGCTGGAATGAGGGACGGGCTCGCAGGCGGCCGGGGCATTGGTCGGGCACGGGCTCGCACGCGGGGGCGGGCGCGGGTGGTTCACGATAGAGGAGCACATGACGGAAGCCACATTCCTGCAGCGACTGCCGACGCACGAACGCCGGCTCGGCAACGGCCTCACGGTCATCGTACGCGAGGACCGCAGTGCGCCGGTCGTCGCTGTGGTGACACACGTCAGGGCGGGGTATTTCGACGAGCCGGACGCGCTGATCGGCATCAGCCACGTGCTCGAGCACATGTACTTCAAGGGTACGGACAGCCGCGGCCCCGGCGAGATCGCCAGGGAGACGAAGGGCGCGGGCGGTTATCTGAATGCGGGCACGATCTACGACCACACATCGTACTACACGGTGCTGCCGTCGGACTCGCTCGAGCAGGCGCTCGACATTCAATCGGACGCGCTGCAGCGTTCCGCGATCGATGAGGACGAGCTGCGGCGCGAGCTGCAGGTGATCATCCAGGAAGCGAAGCGGAAGCTGGACAATCCCGGCGCCGTAGCGCAGGAGACGCTGTTCGAGACGATGTTCGACGTGCATCGCATCCGCCGGTGGCGGATCGGTACGGAGTCGGTGCTCCAGGGATTCACGCGCTCGGAAGTGTGGGACTATTACCGCAATCTGTACCGCGCAGCGAATACGATCGTCGTCATTGCCGGCGATGTCGATGCGGAGCGCGCATTCGACCTGGCGGAGCAGTACTACGGCGGGATGGACGCGGGCGAGATCGTCCGGGACCACGGTGCGGCGGAGCCGGAGCGCCGCGAGTTCCGGTATCGCGAGATCGACGGTGACATTGCGCAGACGCACGTGGAGCTCGGCTGGCGCACGCCGGGTCGCACGCATGAGGACACGCCGGCGCTCGACGTGCTGGCGATCGCACTCGGCAGCGGCCGCGCGTCGCGACTCTATCGGCACGTCCGCGACGGCGGGTTCGTCGCAGCGATTTCCGCCTACAACTACAACCCGGGCGACATCGGCGTCTTCGGCATCGGCGCAGAGCTGAATCCGGAGGACAGCGACAGTGCGCTGCGTGCGATCGCGGACGTCATCCGCGCCGTACGCCAGGAGGGCTTCACGACCGGCGAAGTGGAACGCGCACGCAACATCCTGGAAGCGCGCATGCTGCGCCGCACGGAGACCGTGGAAGGTCAGGCCAATCTGATTGCGGACTGGCAGGCGCTCGGCGACTGGCACCTCGCCGACGATTACCTGGCGCGCGTGCTCGCGGTCACGGCGGACCAGCTGCACGATGCAGCGCGCCGCTACCTCGATCCGGATGCGCTCACTCTGCTGCTCTACCGGCCGACGGGCCAGCCGCAGCACGCGAAGCAATCGGCCATTGTATACGACCGGCTGTTCAAGCCGTCGGACGCAGAGCGCGCGGCCGGCCCTGCCGAGGGGGAACCTCCCGCAACCAGGGTAGGCGATGACGGGCGCGTGCAGCGTGCGGCAACCGGCGCGCGCGACCGGCTCCAGCCGCAGCGCGTGGAGGACGGCGTGCGGTTCTACATCGCACCAGGAAGCGATGTGCGGATCGTGGTGAAGCCGCGCACCACTGTCGCACTGGTATCGATGGGGCTGTACTGCCGCGGCGGTGTGCTGGCGGAGCTGCCGGAAACGGCGGGCATGACCGGCCTGATGTCACGCACGTCCGTGAAGGGTACGCATTCGCGGACGGGAATCCAGCTGGCGGAAGAGTCGGAGGCGATGGGTGCGAGCATATCGCCGGGTGTGTCGATGGACACGATCGACTGGACGATGTCCGTGCCGAGCCGTCATTTCGCGGGCGGGCTCGAGCTGCTGCTGGACGCGGCGCTGAACCCGGCGTTCCATGTCGAGGATGCCGAGCGCGAGCGCAAGATCACGCTGAGCGGCCTGGAGCATCTGCGCGACGACATGCACCAGTATCCGCTGCGGCTCGCACTGGCGGCCGCGTTCCGGACACATCCCTACGGTTTCGAGCTGACGCAGCTGGAGCAGTCCATCCGGGAGGCGGACCTGGCAGGACTCGGTGCCTGGCACGAGCAGCGCGTTCTGCACGGCGCACCGCACGTGCTCGTCGTCGGGGATATCGCCGATCCGGATGCCGCTGCGGCGCTGGTCGCGGAACGGCTTGACGGCCGGATCCATGACCCGCAGGGCGTGCACCCCGCGCCGCCGCACTGGCCGGAGGACCCGGTTCAGCGCGTGGAGCACCGTGAGAAGGCGCAGACGGCGCTCGTGCTGGCGTTCCCCGGCCCGCCGCGAAACCATCCGGACGTTCATGCGCTGCAGCTGCTGTCGTCCGCCGTCTCGGGTCTCGGTGGCCGGCTGTTCGAGGAGCTGCGCAGCCGGCGCTCACTGGCGTACTCGGTGTCCGCCGCGCCCATCGCGCGGTGGCAGGCCGGAGCGTTCGTGGCCTACATCGGCATGGCTCCGGAGCGGGAGGAGGAGGCGCGTGAGGAGATGCTGCGCGAGCTGCTGCGCACGACCATGCAGCCGCTGGACGCCGATGAGCTGGAGCGGGCGCGCCGTTATCTCATCGGGTCCTGGCAGATCCGCCAGCAGACGCACTCGCGCCAGCTGGGCGATCTGGCGGGTGCGCTGCTGCTCGGCGAGGGGCTGGCCGAGCTGCGCGAGTACGTGTCGCGCATCCAGGCAGTGAGCGCGGAAGATGTGCGCGCGGCGGCGGAACGCTGGATCCGGCCCGAGCACGTCGTGGAAGCGGTCATCCGCGGGACGGGCGCCTCGCGCTGAGGCGCGGGCCGATTTTGCGAACGTCCGCGCGCGTGCGCATATTCCCGCCGTCCTTTACACGGAGAATGCATGAGCGACGCAAACAACACGATCCTGCTCGAGCGGGAAGCGGATGGGATCGCTGTCATCACGGTCAATCGTCCCGACAAGCTGAACGCCCTGAACGCCGATACCGTGCGCCAGCTGGACGCCAGGCTGCGCGAAGCACGCGATGATGACGCGATCCGCGTCATCCTGCTCACGGGTGCCGGTGAGAAGGCGTTCGTGGCAGGAGCCGACATCGCAGAGTTGTCGCGCATGGGTCCGATCGACGGCGTGGCCGTTTCGCGCGAAGGCCAGGCGACGTTCCGCATGATGGAGGCGATGCCGAAGCCCGTGATCGGTGTGATCAACGGGTTCGCTCTCGGCGGCGGACTCGAGCTGGCGCTCGCGTGCCATATCCGGATCGCGTCAACGCGCGCGAAGTTCGGACTGCCGGAGGTCAAGCTCGGCATCATCCCCGGCTACGGCGGGACCATTCGCCTGCCCCGGCTGGTCGGCCGCGGCCGCGCACTCGAGATGATGCTCACGGGCGAGATGATCGACGCCGAAGAGGCATATCGCATCGGTCTCGTCAACCGCATCGCCGAGCCCGACGCATTGTTCGATGGCGCGCGCGACCTCGCGCGCAAGATGATCGCGAACGGGCCGATCGCCATTGCCATGGCGCTCGAGTCGGTGGATCACGGCATGAGCAGCACGATCGACGATGCGCAGACCCTCGAATCCAATCTCTTCGGCCTGCTCGCCTCGACCGACGACATGCGCGAGGGGATGAAGGCGTTCCTGGAGAAGAGGCGGGCGGAGTTCCGAGGGCACTGAGTGCCGGCGGAGGAAGTCCCCGCGACCGCCCTCGTGTGCCGGCAGATCCGACTCCGGCATTACCGGAACTTCGCGACGCTCGACCTCGAGTTCCCGGCTGCCGGTGCGGCGATCATCGGCGACAACGGGTCGGGCAAGACGAATCTGCTCGAGGCCGTCCACTATCTCGAGATCTTCCGGTCGTTCCGCGGCGCCGCCGATGAGCAGCTGGTGCGATTCGGTGCGGAGGCGTTCCACGTGCGTGGCGTGTTCGAGGACCGCGCGTCCGGTCGCAGCCTGGAGATCACGGCTGCATACGAGCCGCGCACGCGCCGCAAGCGGGTGACGGTCGATGGCGTCGAAGCAGAGCGGCTCGGTGATGCGATCGGCCGGATCGGTACCGTTATCTTCTCGCCGTCGGACGTGGATATCGTTGCGGGTGCGCCGGGTGAGCGGCGGCGCTATCTGGACATCGTGCTGTCACTGAACGTGCGCGGCTACCTCGACGCGCTCCAGCGTTACCGGCAGGTGCTGCGACAACGCAATGCGCTGCTGCGCGACGGCAGATCGCCCGCCGCACTGACCGCGTGGGATGCAGGCCTGATCGAGAGCGGCTGCATAGTGATCGGCGCGCGTGCGGCCTGGGTGCGGAGCCACGCGGAGCGTTTCGCACAGATCTACGCGGCCATCGGCGGCTCGAGCCCGGCGACACTCACCTATGACAGCGATATCAGCCTGGACGAGGGCGAATCACGCGAGGATGTTGCGCGCGCGTTCGAGGCACGCCTGGAGCGCGTTGCACAGCGGGAACGTGAGCGGGGCGTGACACTCGCCGGCCCACACCGCGATGATCTGGCGCTGGCGATGCGATCGGGAGAGTCCGAGGTGGACCTGCGGCAGTTTGGTTCCGGCGGGCAGGTGCGTACGGGTGCCATCGCGCTGCGCATGATCGAGGCGGAGACGGTACGCGAGGCGCGCGGCTTCCAGCCGCTGCTGCTGCTCGACGATGTGTTCGCCGAGCTGGATGTCGACCGGTCGCGCCGCATACTCGAGCTGTTCCGCGGAGACCGGCACGGCCAGGTGATCCTGACCGCACCGAAGGAGTCGGACGTGCTGCTCGACGAAGCAGGCGATGACGCGCTCGTCGCGCCGCTCGCGCGCTGGCGCATAGCGGCCGCCGAGGTATTCACGTGAGCGGGCCGAAGAAGCCGACGAAGCTCGGTGATGCCCTCCAGAACTACCTGCGCGACAGCGGGCTCGACGAGCGCGTCGAGGAGGCCACGATCGTCCCGGAATGGGCCGAGCGCGTGGGTGAGGCGATCGCGGCCGTGACGACGCCGCTCCGGACATCGCGCGGCACGCTGCTCGTGGCCGTGCGGACCAGTGCCTGGCTGATGGAGCTCCGCCTCATGGAGCGCGAGATCCTGCGGCGCCTCAACGAGGGCCGCGAGCGCGGCCGGATCGAGCGGATCCGCTTCCTGATGGCGGGTGAAGACGAGCAGGGCGGGCAGCCGCAGGAGCGGCGTTGACGAGCCGCTTTTTCAGGCCCGGGCCGGGCGTAACCAACGGCCGGTTTCGGGGTATTAACGCGGTCTCATTCCGGGCCGGCGCCGGCACCCTGCGGGCGGCCCGTCCGGAGCGCGCATTCGAAGCGCAGGCCGACCAGCACGAACGGGAGCACAATGGCGAAGAACGAGTCGAAGAAGAACGAGTACTCTGCCGGTCAGATCCAGGTCCTCAAGGGCCTCGAGGCCGTCCGCAAGCGGCCCGGCATGTACATCGGCTCGACCAGCGCGCGCGGTCTGCATCATCTCGTGTACGAGGTGGTCGACAACTCCGTCGACGAGGCGCTCGCGGGCTACTGCTCGCATATCGAGGTCACGATCCATCCCGACGACTCGATCACGGTCGTCGATGACGGCCGTGGCATTCCGGTCGACATGCACCCGACCGAGCGCAAGCCTGCACTCGAGGTCGCACTCACGATGCTGCATGCGGGCGGCAAGTTCGACAAGGACAGCTACAAGGTGTCGGGCGGTCTGCACGGCGTAGGCGTCAGCGTCGTCAATGCGCTGTCGGAATGGCTCAACGTCGAGGTGCGACGCGACGGCAAGGTCTACCGCCAGAGCTACGCGCGGGGCGACAAGCAGACCGAGCTGGAAGTGGCCGGCAAGACGAAGGAGACGGGTACCACCATCACGTTCAAGCCGGACCCGCAGATCTTCACCGAGCTCCGCTACAACTTCGACACTCTCGCGAATCGCCTGCGCGAGCTCGCATTCCTGAACGCCGGCCTCAAGATCTCACTGTCGGACGAGCGTGACAGCGAGGTGCGCACCGAGGTCTACCACTACAAGGGCGGCATCGCCGAGTTCGTCGGACACCTGCGCGGCACGCGCAAGCCGCTGCACCCGAAGGTCATCTACATCGAGGCGGAGCGCGAGGAGGCAGACATCCAGCTCGCGTTCCAGTACGATGACGGCTACAACGAGAACACGTTCACGTTCGTCAACAACATCAATACGCACGAGGGCGGCACGCACCTGACCGGGTTCAAGGCCGCGCTCACGCGCACGCTCAACGACTATGCGCGCAAGGCGAACGTCTTCAAGAAGGACCTCGACTCGCTCTCGGGCGAGGACATCCGTGAGGGTTTGACGTGCGTGCTCTCGGTCAAGGTGAAGGAGCCGCAGTTCGAGGGTCAGACGAAGACCAAGCTCGGCAACTCCGAGGTGCGCGGCGCCGTGGAGTCGGTCATCAACGACAAGCTCGCCTCGTTCCTCGAGGAGAACCCGAGCGTCGCGAAGACGATCATCGAGAAGTCGCTGCAATCGGCGCGCGCGCGGCTGGCCGCACGCAAGGCGCGCGAGCTGGTGCGCCGCAAGAACGCACTCGAAGGCATGGTGCTGCCCGGCAAGCTCGCCGACTGCTCCATCACGGACCCCGCGATGTGCGAGATCTACCTGGTCGAGGGTGACTCCGCAGGCGGCAGCGCCAAGCAGGGCCGCGACCGCAACTACCAGGCGATCCTGCCGCTGCGCGGCAAGATCCTGAACGTCGAGCGTGCACGGCTCGACAAGATCCTGTCGAACGAGGAGATCCGCACGATCATCGCGGCGCTCGGGACCGGGATCGGCGAGGACGAGTTCAGCACGAAGAACGCGCGCTACGGCAAGGTCATCATCATGACCGACGCCGACGTCGACGGCGCGCACATCCGCACGCTGCTTCTCACGTTCTTCTACCGTCACATGCGGCAGCTGATCGAGGAGGGGATGGTCTACATCGCGCAGCCGCCGCTGTACCGCGTCGCGCGCGGCAAGGAAGAGCACTACGCGTATACCGAGGAGGAGCGCGACGTGCTGATGACCCGCATGAACGGCGGGGACGCCAAGCGCAGCGTCAACATCCAGCGCTACAAGGGTCTCGGTGAGATGAACCCGGAACAGCTGTGGAAGACGACGATGGATCCCGAGACGCGCACCATCCTCCAGGTGACCGTGGATGACGCGGTCGACGCGGACTCGGTGTTCACGACGCTGATGGGTGATGAGGTCGAGCCGCGCCGTCAGTTCATCGAGAAGAATGCGGAGTACGTGAAGAACCTGGACGTCTAGTCGTCGCGTCAGCTCGGGGGCGACCTCAACGGCATCGCCATATCTCACGCAGCGCGGGCTCTGCCTTCAGGTATCGGCACAGCGAGATCCACGAGCGCCTGCTGCCTGGCGCCTGCGGCGGAGAGCTTTCTGCACTCAGGTCGTCGCCGCCGTCACTCGTCCCGGAGCGCCTCCATGGGATGGATGCGCAGCCCGCGCAGCGCGGGACCCGTCGCAGCGATCAGGCCGGCCAGCATCATCACGCCGACGACGAGACCCACGAACCCCGCGTTCCGGATCAGGCCGAGCCCGCTGCCCTGGAGCAGCGCGGCGGCGAGGGCCGCGCCCACCAGCGCTCCGAACGCGAGCTGCGCGCCGGCCCGCGAGAAGACGCTCATGAGCAGGCGATGCGGTTGCGCACCGAGCGCGGCACGCACACCGATCTCACGCCGTCGTCGTGTTACGGTGACCGACATGAGCGCGTGCACGCCGGCGGCGGAGAGCAGTACGACGATGCCGAAGATGAGCTGCAGCAGGATGGCGACCATGGCGAGGAAGCGTGTGTTGGGCAGCCGTGCCAAGTTCGCGACGCGATCGATGCGCAGATCGGGATCGAGCGTGCTGGCGATCTCCCGCAGCCGCGGTGCGAAGGCGTCGACATCGTCGCCGCGAACGCGGACCAGCAGAGTCGCGGTCTGGAGCTCCGGCGTCACGGCGTAGTAGACCGAGGGCGTCGCGTACGTACTGTCGAACGAGCTCGCGTGGAGGTTCGGTACGACGCCGACGACCTCGTGCCACGGGCCTGCCTCTGCCGCCACGTGCTCATCGCTCCAGGCGCCGCTCTCCGGGGGCGGCACGAAGCGCAGCCGCCGGCCGAGTGCGTTGCCGCCGTCGAGCAGCTGGCGCACGAACGCCTCGTTCACGACCACGCCGACGCCCGGCGCGCGCGCCGTTTCCCCAGCGATCGTGCCCGCATCGGCGCCAGCATCGACAGTCGTCAGGCCGCGGCCGGCCATGAGGGGGACGTCGAGCACCTCGAAGTAGTCGGGTGCGACGCCGGTGAGCTGCGCGTCGGGCGTGGCGAACACGGCACCGCCGGACGCGTTCTCGAGCTCGACGCGCGCACCGCCGGACACCGCGTCGCCCTCGAATGTGACGCCAGCGAGGGCGGGCTCGGCCTCGAGACGTCGCTCGAGTTCCGAGAGACGTAGAGCCAGGCGGGCAGCGGCAGCTGCGCGATGTGCGACACCGTCCATGCCGGGGTCCAGTGGCGTCGCAACTGCGAGATCCGCGGTGAGGAATTCGTGCGCCGCGAACGTCGGCCGCACGTCGGCCGTGCGGATGTCGCGGTAGCCCTGGCTCAGCGCGGGCGGCAGGACGGTGACGGCAACGCCGACCTGCACGACGATGAGCGCGGTCCAGCCGCGGCCGAGCCGGGCAGTCGCGCCGCTGAGACCGCGCAGGTCCGACTGCACGCGTCGCCCCGTCGCCTTGAGAGCCGGCACGACGCCGACGATGCATGCGCTCAGTACGGCGAGCGCCGCCGCGAACAGCACCGAGCGCGGCTGCAGACCGTAGTCGACCCAGAAAGCGGACTCGCCCCGGGCCGCCGTCAGGGCCCCGAACTGCTCGAGCGCAGTGTGGGCGATAGCCAGCCCGAGCGCCGCACCGACGGACGACAGGGCGAGCGCCTCGATGAAGAGTTGCGTGATGATGCGGCGACGGCTCGCGCCGAGCGCAACGCGTACCGCAATCTCGCTCCGCCGCATCGCCGTGCGCGCGTACACGAGCACGGCCACGTTCACGGCGATCGCGATCAGCAGCAGGCTAAGTATGAGCTGCATCATCGCCGCGTTCCACAGATCCCCCCTGTCTTCGATGCCGTCGAGGGGGTACGTGTACGGCAGGACGAGCGGGCGCAGGTGCGCGTCCGTCTCCGGGAACGCAGCGGCGGCGCGCCGGCCCAGCACCGTCAGCTCGGCCTGCGCCCGTTCGCGCGTGACGCCCGGCGCCAGCCGACCGAACACGTACAGGATCGGACCCGCGCCGCGCGCGTACTGACCGGGGTCGACACGCAACGGCGTCCACAACTCCTGCTCCCGCGGCATCGCGAAGCCCGGCGGCATCACGCCGACCACGTCGTGCGGCACGCCGCCGACCAGCACGGTGCGGCCAACCACCGCGGGGTCCCCCTCGAAGCGCGACTGCCACAGCTCGTAGCCGATCACCACCACACGCGGCGCGGCTTCGTGCTCGTCCTCCGGCAGAAGGTACCGCCCGATCAGCGGCTGCACGCGCGCGACCCGGAACGCCGACGCCGTCATCTCCGCCGCACGCACACCCATCGCCGGCGCGTCGCCAGTGACCAGACCGCGCATACCCATCGTCGCCGCGGCAACGTGCTCGACCGATCGCAGCTCTTCGCGCCACGTCACGAACTCGTGCACCAGTTGCCTCTCCGCACTGCCCGACTCGGCGTCCAGCATCGTGAGTGCGACGACGCGCTCGCCCTCGTCCAACGGCAGTTTCGGGTAAACGAGGCCCGTCAGCACCACGAACGCGCCGACGCCGAGCGCGGTGCCGATCGCGATGCCGAGCACACCGACAACCGTCAGGCCCGGCGACTTCAGCAGCATCCGCCACGCGAGCCGCAGATCGAGGGAGAGGCCGCTCAGCCACGCGCGACCGCCGTCACTGCGGAAGCCGCGCACGTCGCCGCGGGCCGCGGGCAGCGTTCCCGCCGACGCAGCAGCGCGCGCGAGCCGACGCAGCGCGAACGCCAGACGCCACGTGTCGGGACGCAGGAGCTGGGCGACGTACCAGACGTCGGCTCCTGCGCGCGAACGACGCTCACGAACAGCCGCATACTCGCGGTCCAGGTCCCGCAACACCTCACGTCCGCGCGCGCCCGGCAGGAGTCGCCGGAAGACGGCGCGGGCCGCGGGCGGCGCGTCGTGCGCCCGCGTCACGGTCGCACCACTCCCTCCCACATCCGAGCCATGGACACGCGCGCCTCCTCCAGCGCCCGCCACCCCGCCGGGGTCAGCCGGAACACGCGCCGCGGCCGGCCGCCTTCCGGCGCCGCCACATCGTCCGACCCCGTCAGCCCCTGCTCCTCCAGCCGCACCAGCGTGACCCACACCGTCTGCACGGAAACGGAACGTCCCGCCACGCGACGCAGCTCGTCGCGGATCGCGGCGCCATACGCGTCGTCGCGAAGTCGGACGACGGCCAGCATCACCAGGTGCTGCAGTT
Organism: Longimicrobiales bacterium; assembly: GCA_035461765.1. Lineage (GTDB taxonomy): Bacteria > Gemmatimonadota > Gemmatimonadetes > Longimicrobiales > RSA9 > SH-MAG3. Next base: position 46,889 of record DATHUY010000153.1, on the reverse strand, counting down.
CACCGAGGCTCACGTTCTATCCCCCAGCGGGTAGTCACGGGCAGCGCCGCGCGGCTCAGCCCAGCTATTTCGACAATGTCGGAATAATGCGCGCCAGCCGCGTTGCGCGCAAGGGGCACACCGGTCTCCCTGACGCCGCGCGAGTTCGCGCTGCTGGAGTACCTCATGCGCAACGCCGGCCGCTCGCTCTCCCGCACGATGGTCATGGAGAACGTCTGGGGGATCCGTTTCGTGCGGGAACTAACGTCGTCGACGTGTTCATCAAATTCGCGGCGCAACAAGATCGATCCGGAACGGAAGCTGATCGGCACCGTCCGCGGGTTCGGCTACATCCTGCACGACACGGAAGCGGCGACGTAATGAACGTTCACCCGGTCTTCGTCAACCTGGTCGCGAACGCCGTGCGGTTCACGGATCGCGGTGAAGTGATCATTCGCGCGCGTGTGCTGGAGGACGGCGGCGTGGAGGTCACCGTCGCGGATACGGGGCGCGGGATCCAGCCGGAGGAGCTGCCCCGCGTGTTCGACCGCTTCTATCGCGGCGATGCAGCGCGCGGCGCGGACGGCAGCGGGCTCGGCCTCGCGATCGCACGGCTGATCGTGGAGCAGCACGGCGGCAGCGTCGAAGCGGAGAGCGAGCCGGGGCGCGGGAGTACGTTCAGGGTGGTGCTGCCGGCGTGACCGGGCCGATCATCGAACTAGCCGGCGGAGGTCGGGCGCCGGGGACAGGATCCCTTATTCACAGCGTCGGGTGAGTAAGGTTTACGGCCGATCCCTGACTAAAGACCTTGCCGTTCCCCCAACGGCCGGCTGAGCGCTCTCCTTGACAGCTTAGGAGACCCGGCGCATCTTCTCCTCACCAACTGAGGAGAGCGCATGGGGAAACTGGCAGAGCTGCTGCCCGGCACACTCGACATGCTCGTGCTCAAGGCAGTATCGCTCGGGCAGCTGCACGGGTACGGCGTGCTGCTGCGCATCGAGCAGATCACCGGCGGTGCACTCCAGGTGCAGCAGGGGGCGCTGTACCCTGCGCTGCATCGCTTGGAGCATCAGGGCATGCTCCAGACGGAGTGGGGTGTGTCGGAGAACAACCGCCGAGCGAAGTACTACAAGCTGACGGCGGCGGGCCGGCGGCGCCTGGGCGCGGAGGTCTCGAGCTGGACGGCGCTCTCGGACGCGATCGCGCTGGCTCTCAGCGCGGCGCCGCAGGAGGGCTGAGATGAGCCTGCTGTCACGCGCTCGTTCGCTGCTCCGGGGGCTGCGCGGATCGCCCGATCGGGGTCATGCGCGCCTGGACTCGGATCTCGAGGACGAGTTCAGCGCCCACATCGCGCTCCGAACGGATCACCTGATACAGTCCGGCTTGTCGCCGGTCGCGGCGGCACGCAGGGCACGGCTGGAGTTTGGCAGCGCGGACCGGTTCAGGGAAGAGAGCCGCCAGGCTCGCGGTCTGCGGCTGTACGATGAGCTGCGCTCGGATCTGCACTTCGCAGCGCGCTCACTGGCGCGGCGTCCGATGTTCACCGTGATCGCCGTACTGACACTGGCGCTGGGCGTGGGCTCGAATGCGGCAGTGTTCAGCCTGGTGAATGCGACGCTGCTGCGACCGCTGCCGTTCGAGGATCCTGACCGCCTGGTCGTGCTGCAGCAGGCCATTGCCGAAGACGATCGTGCGCCCCGGGCGCTGCGGTGGTCGTATCCGGAATATGACGCGCTGCAGGCGGCCGTCGGCGCATTCAGTGACATCGCGTCATACGCCGCAGCTACAGTTAACCTGCGCGTCGAGGGCGGCGCATTGCGCACGTCCATCGAGCACGTGTCGGCAGGGTATCTCGAGACGCTGCGCGTTGTGCCGATCCGCGGTCGTACGTTCCTGCCGGAGGAGGATGCGGTGCCGGGCGCGCGCCCGGTGGCCATCCTCGCGCATGCGGAGTGGCAGCAGCATTTCGGATCCGACGCTGCAGTCATTGGACGGACTGTGCGCGTGAACGGCGTTCCCCTGGAGGTGGTCGGCGTGGCGCCGCCCGGCTTCCGCGGCATGACGGGTGAGGCGGCGCTGTGGATTCCGCAGGCGATGGCGCCGACCGTCAGCTACGCCGGGCAGCTCACATCGTCGCAGCACTTCCATTCGGTGATCGCGCGCCTCGCGGGTGGCGTCACGATCGAGCAGGCGCGCGCCGAGGTTGCTGTGGCGGGAGCGAATGCCGCAGCGGCTGCCCGTGGCGCCGAGGCGGGAGCATGGAGTGCGGACGTCGTGCCGCTCGATGCAGCGCGGCGGAGCCCGGAGGCGGTGCGCGCGCGTGTCGTGCTTGCGGGCGCTGTGTCGCTCGTGCTGCTGATCGCCGCGGTGAACCTGACTGCGCTGTTCCTGGCGAGGGCAGTGGAGCGGTCCCGTGAGCTCGCGCTTCGTACCGCACTCGGCGCGGGGCGACGTCGTCTGATCCGGCAGATAATGACGGAAGGCGCAGCGATCGGTACGCTCGGCGCAGTGCTCGGAGTGGCGCTTGCCGCTCAGCTGATCCGAACGCTCGCCGCCGTGGCCGCAGATAGACTTGCGGGGCCCGGTCCATGGTTCGCGGACATGACGTCGTTCGATGCGCCGACGCTCGACTGGCGCGTTGCGGCGTTCACAGCCGTCATCGCAATGGGCGCCGGTCTGGCGGCCGCGCTGCTGCCGGCGCTGCGCGCGACGCGCGGTGCGCTGAGCGCCACGCTCAAGATCGGCGCGCGTGGCAGCACCATGGGGGTCGGCACGTTGCGCCGACCGACCGCACTGTCCGTTGCAGCGGTCGCGCAGGTCGCCAGTGCGCTCGTGCTGGTCGTCGGGGCGGCGCTCCTGCTGCGTGAGCTCGAGCGATTGCGTGCGGTGGATCCCGGCTACACGGCGGAAGAGCTGATCACGCTGAGCGTCGCCGGCGACCACGTGGACATGGACTTTGCCACCGCGCATGCGATCGGCGCGCCGATGCTGGAACGGATGCTCGAGCGGGTACAGGCGGTGCCTGGCGTCACGGCTGCGACGCTGAGCTTCTGCACCCCGTACATGGGCTGCTCATCGACGCCGCTCTACCTCGATGCCACGTCACCGCCCGATGCGCCCGTGGTCGGCCGGCACTACGTGGCGCCGGACCATTTCCGCACGTTCGGCATTCCGCTTCTGCGCGGTCGCGGCCTGACCGCTGACGATCGCGAGGGTCGGCCGCGCGTCGCAGTGATCAACGAGACTGCCGCGCGCACGTTCTGGCCCGGAGAGGACCCGATCGGGAAACGGGTTCGTTTCGGCAGTGGCGGCGGCTTCGCATCGCCGGATTCCCTGACCGAGATCGTCGGTGTGGTCGGCGACGTAGTCTATGGCAATCCACGTGACCCGATCGAACCGGACTTCTACACGTCCTACCTGCAGTTCACGTGGCCCCGTGCCATCGTCACGGCGCGCGCAGCCGGTGACCCGCTCACGCTCGTGCCCGCGCTGAGGAGCGCAGTCGCGGCTGATGGAAGCCTCGCCGTGCACGACGTGCGCTCGATGCAGCAGCGCAGCGACGACGTGCTGTCGAACGAACGGTTCGCGGTACTGTCGATGACGGCGTTCGCGGCACTCGGCCTGCTGCTCGCACTCGCAGGCGTATACGGGGTGATGGCGTATTCCGTCGCACAGCGCCGGCGTGAGATGGGCATCAGGCTCGCACTCGGCGCTACCCGAGGCGGAATACTGCGATTCGTCGTGGTCCAGGGCGTCGCCGTTGCAGCGGCGGGCGTCCTGATCGGAGCACTGGCGACGGCCGGCGTGACACGCGCGCTGGGCGCACTGATCCCGGGGGCGGGTGCCCCAGCGCCGCTGGTGACCGGCGCGATCGCGCTGCTGCTCATGCTCGTGTGCGCCGCCGCGTGCGTTCTGCCCGCGCGATCGGCGGCGCGGGTGGATCCGGTCCAAACCCTCGCTGCGGACTGATCCTTCGGGATCTCTACCGCTGCCAGTCGAGGTCCGCCGGTTGGGCAGGGACACCGTTCAGCTCGCTGACGGAGTCCTTGCGGCGATGTCGAGCGGCGTGTCATGCTTCGGGGATGGAGACGATCCTCTGCCTCAGCAGCTACAGCAAGGGCCACGAGTTCCTGCGCGAATGTGCCGAGAACGGCGCGCGCACGATCCTCATCACGGTCGAGAAGCTGCGCGATGCGGACTGGCCGCGCGACATGCTGGCGGAGCTGTACCTGCTGCCGACGCTCGACAATGTCGAGCACGTCATCAATGCCGTCAGCTATCTCGCCCGCACGGAGCGCTTCTCGCGGATCGTCGCCCTCGATGAGTTCGACATGGAGCTGGCCGCAACGCTGCGCGAGCACCTGCGCGTGCCCGGCCTCGGCGTCACCGCGACGCGCGCGGTACGTGACAAGCTGACGATGCGCGAGCTCACACGGGACGCCGGGCTGGCCGTGCCGGAGTTCACAGGTATGCTGAATCACGATGTGGTCAGCGCGTTCATGGAGTCTACCGACGGGCCGTGGGTGCTCAAGCCGCGCTCGCAGGCATCCGCCATCGGCATCCGCAAGGTGCACGAGCCGTCCGAGCTGTGGCCGTTGCTCGAAACGCTCGGCGACAGGCAGTCTCACCACCTGCTCGAGCGGTACATACCCGGCAACGTCTACCACGTCGACGGCATTGTCGCCGACGGCGCCATGAAGATCATGGAGGTCCACCGCTACGCGCAGCCGCCCTTCGACGTGATGCATGCGGGCGGCGTATTCTGCAGCCGCACCGTCCAGCGCGGCGGGGAGGAGGAGGCCGCACTGCGTGAGCAGACCACTCGGCTGGTCAGTGCGGTCGGCCTGCGCAATGGTGCGGTCCACGCTGAGTTCATCCGCGCGGCGGACACGGGTGTCTACTACTTCCTCGAGATCGCAGCACGAGTGGGAGGCGCGCACATCGCCGACATGGTGCACGCATCGGCAGGCGTCGACCTGTGGCGGGAATGGGCACGTCTCGAGCTGGCACTGGCCCGCAATACATCCTACACGCCGCCGCAGTTCGGCCGCGCGCATGCCGGCGTGCTGATCTCGCTGGCGCGGCAGGAATGGCCCGACACCTCGGCATATGATGATCCCGAGATCGTCTGGCGGCTGCGCATGCGGCACCACGCAGGGCTCGTCGTCGCGGCGCCGGAGGCCGCGCGCGTGGAGCAGCTGCTCGACACGTACCTGCACCGGTTCCACGCGGACTTCTATACGTCCATGCCCGCACCGGATCGAGCGACCCAGTAGAAACCGTGAAGTAGAACGAGATGCCGGAGTGGAAGGACTACCCTGCTGCCGTCGATCCATCGCGTCATGGCGTCGTCGGCTGCATCAAGCAGCTGGAGCGCGTGCACAGCCCGCAGCTCGGCAATGACCGCGACCTGCTCGTGTACCTGCCGCCGTCCTACGATGACGGCAGCAATGCGCGGTACCCCGTCGTCTACATGCACGACGGCCAGAACCTCTTCGACCCCGCAACGAGCTTCGCGGGCGAGTGGGCCGTCGATCAGACGCTGGAGGCGGCGAGCGAGGATGGTCTCGAGGTCATTGTCGTCGCCATCCCGAACATGGGGCCGGAGCGCACCGACGAATACAGCCCGTTCCGCGACGAGACGCTGGACGGCGGCCAGGGTGGCGGCGGGCGCGGCGAGCTGTACCTGCGCTTCATTGCCGAAACCGTGAAGCCGCTCGTCGACCGGTCCTTCCGTACGCTGACCGACCCGGCGAACACCGGCATCTCCGGCTCATCGATGGGCGGTCTGATCAGCCTCTACGCGTTCTTCAGATACCGCCACGTGTTCGGCTTTGCCGGCGTCATGAGCCCGTCGCTCTGGTTTGCGGACCGGGCCATGCTCGAATGGGTGAAGCGGCAGCAGTTCGTGGGCGGCCGCATCTACATCGATGTGGGAATGAAGGAAGGCGAGCGCACGCTGCAGGATGTCATGCTGTTGCGCGACATACTCGAGGCGAAAGGCTACCGCAACCTGGACGACCTGATGTTCGTGGTCGATACGGCCGGGGACCACAGCGAGCGCGCATGGGCGCGGCGCGTCCGGCGGAAGCTGGCGTTCGTGCTCGGCCAGTCGGCCCGACGCGGCTGAAACGCGAGCGGCGCCCGGCGCCGCCCTGCTCAGTTAGCTCAGCACGCCGCGCCGCGCCGCACTCGCCTCGACGAACGCTTCGAACAGCCTCCGCGTGCCGACATCGCTGTCGATAAGCATCTCCGGATGCCACTGCACGCCCAGCGTGAACGGCTCGCCCGGCGCCTCGATCGCCTCGATCAGCCCGTCCGGCGCCGTCGCAGTGACGACCAGGCCATCCGCCAGGCGTTCGACTACCTGATGGTGCATGCTGTTCACCTGCACCTCGTCCGCGCCGAAAATCTCGTGCAGCCGCGAGCCCGGCTCCACGCGAACGCTGTGGGCGAGGAAGTCGCGGGCGTATCCTGCATTCGGGAAGTAGTCGTGCTTGAGCGAGCCCGGCGCGTCCGCGGCGCAGTCCTGCAGCAGCGAGCCCCCCGCCGCGACGTTCACTACCTGCAACCCGCGACACACGCCGAACACCGGCTTGCCGTCCTCGCGCGCCCACCGCGCCAGCTGGATCTCCACAGCATCCCGATCCAGGTCAGTGCGGCCGCAGAAGGCACCGCGCTCCGCAGCGTAGCTGGACGGGTCGACATCGACGCCGCCGGCGATGAACACGCCGTCGAGCGACTCGTAGACGCCGCGCAATGCCTCGATATTGTGTACGAGCAGGGGGACGAGAACGGGCGCTGCGCCGACCGCGGCGAGCGCCGTCAGGTAGCGGTGGTTCATCACCCACGAGTGCGGCAGCTCCGCGGGTATTCCATCGATCGCCTGGAGCGTCTGAGCGGGCACGCCGATCAGCGGCCGCGGCTCGGTTCTGCTCCTGATGCCGGTGTATTCCATCCCTGAATCTAGCGCATCGGAAGTGGCTGATCCACGCCCTCCGCCGTTTCGCGGACCAGCGAATCGACGACTGCGTGGAGGTCTCCCGTTTCCTGGAACACGCGCAGCTGGCGGTCCGCGCTGGAGCCGTTCTCGAGGATGCGGTAGGCGTACTCGACCTCGGCGCGGCTGCCCAGCTCGTCCACCACATCGTCGATGAACCATTCGATCAGCTCCAGGATCAGGTCGCGCGCAGGACACTCGCGCTCCTTGCCGAAGTCGATCAGCTGGCCGTGCATGCCGTAGCGGACGGCGCGCCACTTGTTCTCCTCGATCAGGTCCGAGGGATAAACGCGGAACGTCATGTTGTCGCGGCGCAGCCGGTAGACCTTGGCGATGATGGCCTGGAGGATGGCGGCCAGGCAGACGGCCTCATCGACGCGCGTGCATACGTCCGCGAAGCGGAACTCCAGCGTCGGGTAGTTGTGGTGCGGTCGCACGTCCCAGTAGATCTTCGATCCGTCCGGTATGCAGCGCGTCCGGACCAGCCGCTCGAGCAGGTACGAGTAGTCGCCGTACGAGTGCATGACACGCGGTATGCCGGTGCGCGGGAAGTTGCGGAAGATGACGCTGCGGTATGACATGAGTCCGGTGTTCCGCCCGACCCAGAACGGTGAGCTGGACGTGAGGCAGAGCAGGTGGGGGAGGAAGTAGCGGCTGACGTTCATCGCATCGATCAGGAACTCGCGGTCCTCGATGCCGATGTGCACGTGCGTGCCGAAGATCAGCAGCTGCTGCGCCAGGTCCTGCATGTCCTGCTTCACGCCGACATACCGCTCGAGCGGCGTGATCTCCTGGTCGACCCATGATGAGAACGGATGGGTGCCCGCTGCGGCGATGGCCAGATTCTTCTTGCGCGCCAGCCCGAGCACGAGCGCCCGCAGCCGAATGAGCTCGCGGCGTGCCTCCAGTGGTGTCTGGCATATCGTGGTGCCGACCTCCACGATCGACTGGTGCAGCTCCGGCTTCACCTCGCGCAGGATCAGCTCGTCCTCCTTCAGGATCTCGCTGATGTAGGAGCGCAACTCACGCGTCTGCGGGTCGATGATCTGGTATTCTTCCTCGATACCGATGGTGAGCGACGGCGGCTTCATGTGGCTCCTCAGCGCGCTTCGACAACGAACGTGGCCAGGCTGGATCCCGTTCCTGCGGTGACATTGACCAGCGGATCGCTCGACAGCCGGGTCAGGCAGCTGTCCATGAACGCGCCGTGGAAGACGAACGGCGCCGTGTCGATGATCCTGTCGGAGAAGGCGACACGTCCGCCGACCAGCGACGGGTACGACTCTTCGGGCAGCGTGATGCGCTCCTGCACTACATACGGTTCGTCGAGGGCCTGCCGTATCGCCGAGCTCCAGGCGTCGTCGTCGACATCCCAGCCGAGCACGATGCCGCTGCCGCCGTACTCGTCATTCGGCTTCAACACGAAGCGATCGCGGTTCGCCGCGATGTGCGGGACCAGGTCGATCTCATCTCCGTGCAGGATCGTGCGCCGTTCCTCGACCACCCGTGTCCACGGGATGTGCGAGGCAATCGCCTCCTGCTGGTCCGCCGTGAACATGTCGGCGTTCACCTCGTCGCTCAGCACGGCCAGGCTCGCCTTCTTGTGCAGGATCTTGCAGCGGAACGGGTTCACCATGCAGACGGCGCCATCGCGCACGGCACGCACGATGGGATGATCGAGCCCGCCCCGCTCGATCAGCTCGGTGATCAGCACGCGCTTGTAGATGAGATCGATGTGGCGGCCATCCGCGTACAGCTTGCCACCGCGGTACTCGCAGTCGCGCGGGTCGGCGATCACACAGTCGAGCCCCTGCGAGTGCAGGTACTGCTGGGTGATGAGGAACTCGCTGTACGTCGGCACCTCGCGCCAGTCCAGGATCCCGATCGTGGGTCGCGTGAGGCTGCCCGACCAGCTGCGGTAGGCGTCGAGCAATGCGTGCATCACCAGGTGCCGCGCAGGCAGCGGCCGGACATCATACTTCCGCAGAAACATCCGCATGACGGGCAGGCCGTACGTGACTTCCGCGAGCACATCGTTGTACGCCGCCGCCGCCGGCGTCTCGGCATTGTACTCCGTGAACCGGAGTCCGCCGCGCTCGTGCGTGAAGAACGCGTCCAGCCGCGACACAGGTGACGGATCGGGGAACCCGGAGTCATGCTCGATCAGCGTCTCCTCCCAGTCGAGCAGCCGGAACTGCCGCCGGAACGCCGGGTCGCCGATCGCGCGCTCATAGGCGCGGTCGAACGCGCCGAGCAGACGACCCACCTCGCGCTGAAGGAACGTGTACTGAGCAGGGGTCAGGAACCGCGGCCGCAGCACCGTGCACAGCGGCCGGTTACCGAAGAACAGTCCGCGGCGACGGAGCTGGTCATCGAGCTGCGCCTGCGTTTCCTGCGCGACCTCGTCCGTCAGCAGCCCGTGGTAGTCCTCGATCGCTCCCTGCAGGCTCATTCCGTTGCCCCGCGTTCCGCACCACGCGGCCGGTCCGCCCCGCCTCGCGCCCCGAACAGCTCGCTCCAGTGCAGTTCCCGGAGCTGGGCGCGCGGCTGCTTCGCAAGTCGTGTGGCCATGTCCGCCATGTGCTCTACCACCCAGTCGAAGTAATGCGGCGTGAGCGAGTTCACGTCCATGTCGGGTGCCGGGTTCATGAAGTCGATGGCGTACGGCACGCCATCGCGGACGGCCCACTCCATCGAGTTCATGTCGTAGCCGAGTGCCCGCACGAGCTTCAGCGAATCGTCGACGATACGCTGCCCGAGCTCCGGCGAGAGGTGGTCGTGCTCGACGTGATAACGACGTTCCTTCGGGTCATATCGGATCGGCAGCACCTCATCGCGGCCGAGGCAGATGCACCGCACGAAGTGATCCCATTCGATGAACTCCTGGAGGATCATCTGCAGCTGGCCGGACTCGTTATAGTGGCGGAGCACGTCATCGCGCGTGTGGCAGACGTAGACTTCCTTCCAGCCGCCGCCGTGCGCGTCCTTCAGGATGCAGGGCAGGCCGATGTAGTCGAGGATTGCGTCCCAGTCGAGCGGGTAGGCCAGGTTGCGCAGCGACTCGTCGTGCACGATGCCCGGCACGTACTCGCGGTTCGGCAGTGCGAGCGTCTTCGGGTGTGCTATGCCGAGCTTCGTGGCAAGCGACGCACCGAAGAACTTGTCGTCCGCCGTCCACATGAACGGATTGTTGACGACATGCACGCCCTCCAGCACCGCGTGCTTCAGATAGGACCGGTAGTACGGCACCTCGTGCGAGATGCGGTCGATGATCACGGCATAGGGACATGGCTCGTCCATTGCCGTGCCGCCGAGCGTGACATACTCCGCGACCACACCCTCATCACGCCGCGCGAGCTCCTCGATGAACGCTGGCGGGAACGACCATTCCCGTCCGACCAGCAGGCCAACCTTCACTGTCATCCAACCCCCAATGCTTTGGCGTCAGCCCCCCACGTACGTTCTGATCATCTGCTTCCAGTACGGCCAGTCGTGCGCCCAGCCATCCCAGGGCCGGAACGCGTGCCAGATGCCGCGGCTCCACAGCACGTTGGACAGGTGGACGTTGTCCTCGTAATGCGGATCGTCCCGGCCGATGACGAGAATGATGTCCATGCGACGCAGAGCGTCGTACCAGCCCGCGTCGCCCACGTGCTGCATGTAGCTGGAGGGGTCGTTCGCGTACACGTTCGCGTCCGAGTAGCCGCGTGTGAGCTCCTTGATATTGTACATCCCGCTCAGGCCGATGACGCGGCCGACCAGGTGCGGGTGGCGGAATGCGAAATTGACGGCGTGATACGCGCCGAGGCTTGCACCGGTCACAATCAGGAACGGGTTCGGGTTGCGGTGCTGCGTGAACGGCAGCACTTCGTTCAGGATGTACCGGTCGTAGAGCTCGTGCCGCCATGCACGGTCGCCGGGCGGGCGGGACCGATCGTACCAGCTCTCCGCATCGACGCTGTCGACGCAGAACAGCTGGAGCCATCCGTTCGCCAGGTGTTCGCCGAGTGCAGCGTCCATCTGGCGGTCCTCCCATTCGAAGAACCGGCCCTGCGATGTAGGGAACACGAGGACACGCGCGCCGCTGTGGCCGAGGACGAGCAGCTCCATGTCACGACCGAGTGTCGGGCTGTACCAGCGCTGATATTCACGGTGCCACAAATCGTCTCATCTCCGGCGGCAGGGTCCGGACAGGGGGCAGCAGCGAACCTAGGTCGCGGGCGCGCGGCGGAAAAGGCCCGCACCGCGAGTCACGGTGCGGGCCTTCCCCGGTGGTCCGGTCCGACCGAACGGCTCAGTCCAGCGCGTCGATGATCCGCTGAGCCTGGTTCGCGAGCGGACCCGCCGTCTCACGATCGAGACGTCCGGAGCCGTCCAGCGCGTGCAGCTGGTTGATGAACGTCCCCAGCCGGCCGGCCGGGGCCGTCTCGTTGCCGCGGCCGAGCTGCACCGCCGCTGCATCGAGCTCCACGGGCAGCGCCGCGCGTCTCAGTGCGGCTATTTCGACAATGTCGCAATAGCGCTGCACCAGCCGCGTTGATCCGTAGCCACAGGAGGTCGCACAGGTGATCCCCGAGACGTTCAACGTAGACCGCAACAGAAAAGCCCGCCGACTCGTCGGCGGGCTTTCGCTTTTTCCAGCACGTACCGGCTCCTTGCCACATACAGCATATAACTCACCCGCGGGCTTGCGGCAAGAGCCCGGTCGCGTTGCAGTCTCAGGGCAGAATCTGCGGAAAAGGAGGCACGCGATGATGGAACATGCAGTGGTGATCGTCGGAGGCGGTCCGACAGGGCTGATGCTGGCGGCTGAGCTGGCGCTGGCGGATATCGACGTCGCTATTGTCGAGCGACGGCCGAGTCAGGACCTTCCTGGGTCCAGGGCAGGCGGCCTGCACTCACGCACGATCGAGGTGCTCGACCAGCGCGGCATCGCCGATCGTTTCCTCTCTGAGGGACAGGTGGCTCAGGTCGCGGGATTCGCCAGCATCCGGCTGGACATCAGCGACTTCCCCACCCGGCATCCGTACGGGCTCGGCCTGTGGCAGAAGCATGTCGAGCGCATCCTGGCCGGGTGGGTCGGTGAGCTGCCGGTGACGTTCTATCGTGGACGTGAGGTGACCGGTTTCGCGCAGGACGACACCGGCGTCGACGTCGCGCTGCTCGACGGCCAGTCGCTGCGTGCACAGTACCTCGTCGGCTGCGACGGTGGCCGCAGTGTGGTGCGTAAAGCAGCCGGCATCGACTTCCCCGGCTGGGATCCGACGACGAGCGCGCTGCTCGCCGAGGTCGAGATGACGGAGGAGCCGGAGCTGGGCATCCGCCGCACGCCTTCGGGCATACACGCTCTCGGCAAGGTCGAGTACGAGATCAGGGACGGCGAAGTCGTTTACGAGCCGGGCGGGACGGTCGGGGTGATGCTGACCGAGTCGCACGTCGGCACGAGGGAGCCCACTCTGCGCGATATCAGCGAGGGGCTGATCGCAGTGTATGGGACCGACTACGGGGTCCACAGTCCCACGTGGATCACGCGGTTCACCGATATGACCCGGCAGGCCGCCGCCTACCGCGACCGACGGGTCCTGCTGGCGGGCGACGCCGCGCATGTGCACTCACCGGTAGGCGGCCAGGGCCTCAACATCGGTGTGCAGGATGCAGTGAATCTCGGCTGGAAGCTGGCGCAGGTGGTCAAACAGACGTCGCACGAGAGTCTGCTCGATACCTATCATGCCGAGCGCCATCCCGTTGGTGCGCGCGTACTGCGCAACACGATGGCGCAGGTGGCCCTCATGCGCGCCGACGATCGCATCGACGCGTTGCGCGATGTCGTGTCCGAGCTGCTGAGCATGGCCGAGCCGCGCAGGCGATTTGCCGCCATGATGTCCGGCCTCGACGTTCGCTACGACCTGGGCGAGGGACATCCGCTGCTCGGACGCCGTATGCCCGATCTCGACATCACGACCGCAGCGGGTTCGCTGCGGCTGTTCACGCTGCTGCACGGTGCGCGGCCCGTGCTGCTCAACCTGGGTGCGGCCGGTGCCATCGACATTCGTCCGTGGGCCGATCGCGTTCAGCTGATCGATGCGAAATACGAGGGTGCGTGGGAGCTGCCGGCGATCGGCGCGGTCGCTGCGCCGACTGCCGTGCTGATTCGGCCTGATGGATATGTGGCGTGGGCAGGGGAGCAGAACCAGGAAGGCCTCGTCGCTGCACTGACGACCTGGTTCGGACCACCTGCCGCGAGGCAGGACGTGCGGACGTGAAGACGCAACGAGCTGCTACTGCACCACTGCGAGAGCTTCAGCCCGCTGGAGCCGCCAGCCGGTGGAGTCGGCGCTGGCACGTAGCGACCAGACCACGAGGTCGCCAGCACGGTTACCGGCCGCGTCGGCGAGTGGCACCAGTGCGTGCTCCTGCGGCAACCGGTCGAGCCCGCGCGGGTCGGCGGTCCTCTCGAGCTCGCGCAGCAGCGGCGCCAGGTCCGCCATGAGCAACCGGCTGTCGACGAGCAGCTCGAGGCGCATGCCCTCCCGCAGCGCGACACCGACGACGCTCCGGTCATCCGGCGCGACCACGCCCTCCGGTCGGTCGTCGCCGAGCGGACCTCTGGTCCAGGAGATCCGGTACGCGGTTCCGCCCCCGATCTCGAGAGGCGCCCCCCGACCGAGCGTCCCGCCGATGGCCAGCCCGTCGCGCGCCGGAAGGGCGTCCGGCTTCAGACCCAGCCGCGCGGCGTAGTCGACGCGGCCGGGCTGCTCGTCCGCGAACGCGGCCAGGGAGGCGGGCAGGGCGTCCGGGCCGAAGTGCAGCGCCAGGTAACGCGCGCTCTCGCGGATCTGCTCGTATGCTGTCGCGGGAACGATGCGCGATGAGTCGGCGTCAGTGGCAGCTGCCGCGTCCGCGCCGACTGCTTCCGCCGCGATGCCCACGTCCGCCAGCGCCGTCGTGAGTCTGCCTTCCTGACTCCGTCGCGATATCGACAGCGCGCTCCACGGCCCCACGGCGCTCAGCAGGAGGGCACCCGCAAGCACGAGCGGCGCGGCGTGGAGGCTGAACCCGCGGCGACGCCAGAGCTGCAACGTCGCCCCGATCGCGAGCGTCACCAGTGCGCTCAGCACGACGACGCGCACCACCCGGAACTCCGTCCAGCCGTACTGGTCGATGCGCATCAGCAGTACCCAGTACCCCAGCGGGGCCAGCGGGATGAAGAGCGCGGGGGCGAGCCGGAGCCAACGCGCGAGCACACCGCGTCCCGGCCGCGGGTCGAACAGCAGCAGCGCCAGCGCCGTCAGCCCGCCGGCCGCCAGCAGCATGGGCGATACCAGATTCTTCGGGATCTCTCCGGTTGCGAGGATACGGATGACATACGCGTACAGGATCAGCGTGTACAGGGCGAGCAGCGGAGGCACCAGCCACAGCGCGATCCGATAGGCGACGGACGCCACTCCGGACGATGGCGCACCAGCCGCTGTCATGGCCGCATCTCCACCCTCGGGCGGCCGCTCCGGTCCCACACCTGCTTCGGCCGCTGCCGCCGACGCGGGCGCCGCAGCGCGGACATAATCCTCCAGGCCGCCGAGCACGATCCACGGGATCAGCACGAACGCAATCCAGCCCCAGACGTGCATGAAGATCTGCTCGTCGAGCCGCACCTCGAAGAGGTTGTCCACGGCCGCGAGCGCCAGCGCGAGGCCGATGAACAGCGCGGCGCCGTACAGTACCGCGCCAATGACCCGCAATGAGAAACGCCCGTCCACGCGCCGCATCCGCGCCACCCGCTCCGCGCCGGCATCTCCGCGACCGCTGAACGCCGGGAGCGCGACCAGCCACGCCACGGCCGCAGCCACCAGCAGCGCCGCGCGCCAGGCTTCCGCCTCGTAACGGAGATCCACCAGCGTCCACGCGTAGATCCCGACGACGACTGCGCCCCCGATCGTGAACGCCCAGCGCCGCACGGCATCCCAGCGTCCCGAGGCGTACAGCAGCGTCCCCGTCCACGCGACCACGAGCAGCAGCGCACACGGGACCGCGATCTCCGCCCAGGCCTGAAACGCGGCGTCGCCCGCGCCCGATTCCAGTGCCCACGAGAACGTCGCCGCCACGACGAGCGTGGCGATCACCTCCACCGGGGCCTGGCGCACGCCCCGAAGCGAGTCGCTCATGTACCGGCTGGCGCGTGCGGTCAGTGAGGTCGTCATGTCCGTCTCCCGGAGTGTAAAGACGCAGTCCGCGCAATCCGCTCCATGATAAAGCGCTTTATCTCATAAAGCAAGGTCGGATCCCGGCCCCCCGCGTGGGGATCGACGGATGCTGCCCGGGGCCGACGGGCCGGTCGCACCAGCGCACTGCAGGCGCGGGACGTGCATCGCGAAGCAGGGGACGATTCCCACGGAGCGAGACATGGAAGACACCGATTCGCTGGTGCTGACGCTGCTGCGCGAGCTGGACGACATCACGGTTACGGACCGGGTGCGGCAGCGGACCGATCTGGGGCGTCAGACCAGGATGGACACGGAGCTGATCGGGCGGGTCGGCTCCTACGTGAACGCGTCGGAGCATCTGTTGCGTTCCCGCCAGGCGGATCTCGAGCGGGAGTGGAGCATCGAGCGGGTGCTCGCGCTGCAGTCCTCGGCGAGCTCGGTGACAGGCATGCTGCTGGGGGCGATGGGGCGGAAGCGGTGGTACGTGCTGGCGCTCGTGACGTCCGGATTCCTGCTGCAGCACTCGCTCCAGGGGTGGTGTCCGCCGCTGGAGCTGCATCGGCGGCTGGGCTTCCGCACGCAGCGCGAGATCGACCTGGAGATTCACATGCTGAAGCTGCTGCGCGGCGACTACGGTGATCCGGACAGCGCGGTCGCGACGCCGTTCGTGGAATGATGCCGCAGGTGTAAAGTGCCATCCGGCAGACGGATGTTCGACTGATTCTCATGAACCGGCCACGCAACGAAGGCCGGCGGAGTTTACCTGTACGGGGAGAAAAGCCATGCGCCGTTCACTCCCGATTGCCCTCGCACTCGTGACGGGCTTCGTGGCCGCGCCGGCATCGACGCACGCCCAGGCCGAACAGCTGACGGTACCTGTCACCTACGACTCGCTGGACAACGGTCTCAGGATCGTGCTGTCGGAGGATCACAGCGCACCCACGGCCACGGTGGCCGTCTATTACAACATCGGATTCCGGATCGAGCCACGGGACCGGACCGGGTTCGCACATCTGTTCGAGCACATGATGTTTCAGGGCTCGCGGAATCTCGGCAAGAACGAGTTCATCCAGCTGGTGCAGTCGAATGGCGGTGTGCTGAATGGCTCCACCCGGTTCGATCACACGAACTATTTCCAGGTGGTGCCGGCGCACACACTGGAGACGATGCTGTGGGCGGAGGCCGATCGCATGAAGGGCCTCGACATCACACAGGAGAATCTGACCAATCAGCAGGGTGTAGTGGCGAACGAGGTCAAGGTCAACGTTCTGAATCAGCCCTATGGCGGCTTCCCGTGGCTCGACCTGCCGCAGTATGCGAACGAGAACTGGCACAACGCGCACAACTTCTACGGCGACCTTGCGGACCTGGAGGCGGCGACCCTCGAGGATGTGCAGTCGTTCTTCAGGCAGTACTACGCACCGAACAACGCGGTCCTCGTGGTGGTCGGCGACTTCGACCCGCAGCAGACGATGGCGTGGATCCGCCAGTATTTCGGTCCCATCCCCGCAGTGGAGCTGGAGCCGAAGCCGGACATCACGGAGCCGCGCCAGACCGAAGAGAAACAGGCGGTAAAGCAGGACCCGCTGGCGAACCGGCCGGCACTGGCGCTCGGCTATCACATGCCGGCGAAGGACACGCCGGAATACTACGCCATGGCTCTCATCGATCAGATCCTGGCGCAGGGGCGTGACAGCCGGCTCTACCAGGCGCTGGTGCAGGACCGGGCGATGACGTCCGGAGTCAGTGCGGGAGCCAACTTCGCGCTTGGCAACATGTTCAATATCAACGGTCCGACGCTCTACTCCATTTCGCTGCTGCATGACGAGACTACGCCGGCCGCGTCGATCGTGGCGGCGATCGATTCCGTCATCACCGACCTGCAGACCCGGCCGGTGGATCCGGAGACGCTCGACCTGGCACTCGTCAAGATGAGGTCATGGCTGTACTCCAACGTTGAGAGCGGCTTTGGCCGTGCTGACCTGCTCGCCGCTTTCGCACTGTTCGATGATGACCCCGGGAAGATCAACCGCATCGAGGATGAGCTCCGCAAGGTCACACCGGAACTGATCATGCGCACTGCGCGCGAGTACCTGCGGACGACGAATCGCACGGTGCTCCGCGTCGAGAACCGTCCCGCGAGCTGAGGAGAGCGAAAATGAAGATGAATTCGATCGTGGGGCTCTCGCTCGTCGTGATGGCTGGTGCGACCGTGCCGGCCCGTGCCCAGGAGACACCGCCCGCCCCCGGCACACCGAAGAATGTCGAGCTGCCCGCACCGCACACGTTCACGCTGGACAACGGCATGGGCGTATCGATCGTGTCGTTCGGCACGGTCCCGAAGGTCGATGCGCAACTGGTCGTGCGCGTGGGCAACGTGAACGAAGCCGCGGACGAAGTATGGCTGGCCGACCTCATGGCCGATCTGATGCGGGAGGGCACAACATCGCGTTCGTCGAGCGAGATCTCGCTCGAGGCCGCACGCATGGGGGGAGGGGTGAGTGTCGGCGTGTCCCCGGATGAGCTCAGCGTCAGCGGGTCGGCCCTGTCCGAGTCGGCCGCCGACCTCGTGCGCCTGATCGCGGATCTCGCGATCAATCCGGCATTCCCGCCCTCCGAGCTGGAGCGCCTGAGAGCGAGCCGCCTGCGCAATCTTGCCGTGCAGAAGAGTCAGCCGCAGTCGCTAGCACTGGAGCGGTTCCATGCCGTGCTCTACCCGGGTCATCCCTACGGCCGCGTGTTCCCTTCGGAGGCGATGCTGTCCGGGTACACGGTGGATCAGCTGAAGCGGTTTTACGAGACACACGTCGGCGCGGCGCGCGCTCATCTGTTCATCGTCGGGCGCGTCGATGCACGGGACATGGAGAGCGTGGTGCGCCAGGCGTTCGCCGACTGGAGGGCGGGCACGGCTCCGGCGCTGAATGTACCGGATGCCGCTCAGACGACGCGCCGCATCCACGTGGTCGACCGTCCCGGTGCCGTGCAGTCGTCGATGTATGTGGGGCTGCCGGTCATCGACCCGTCACACCCCGATTACGTGCCACTGCAGGTAACGAACATGCTGCTCGGCGGTGCGTTTGCCTCCCGCATCACTCGCAACATACGCGAAGACAAGGGCTACACATACTCACCGTTCAGCAACGTCAGCACCCGCTATCGCACCGGCTACTGGGCAGAGATAGCCGATGTGACGACTGCCGTGACGGGTCCCGCGCTCCGGGAGATCTTCAGCGAGATCGAGCGGCTCCGCGCGGAGCCGCCGCCGGCCGAGGAGCTGCGCGGCATCCAGAACTACATGGCGGGTACGTTCACGCTCCAGGCCTCTTCGCGCGGCGGCGTGCTCGGCATGCTGCGCCAGCGCAACCTGCACGATCTGCCCGACGACTTCCATTCCAACTACGTGCGCAGCATCCATGCGGTGACTCCGGCAGATGTGCAGCGGATGGCGCAGACGTACCTGGATCCGGAACGGATGGTCGTGGTAATCGTAGGTGACAGATCGGCGATAGAGGAGCAGGTGAAGGAGTTCGGCGAGATCGTGCAGTGAACGTCAGCTGAGCGTAGTGCCCGGCCAGGCGCGTAAGGGACTCATGCGCCTGGCCTCGTCATGCCGGAAGTCAGGCATGTTGTCGCGTGGCGAGCGGCCCGAGCGGCTCGAACCGGGCCGTGAAGTGCCGCAGCACTGGCGCCTGATGCGTGATGCGCAGGCCACCGATTCGATCCCGATTCTCCCACACCTCGCGGATCACTTCGATGACGTAATCGATGTGGCTCTGCGTGTATACGCGGCGCGGAATGGCCAGCCGTACCAGCTCCATGGGGGCGGTGGTCTCCGCGCCCGTCTCCGGATCGCGCTTCCCGAACATCACTGTACCGATCTCGACCGCGCGGATGCCGCCCGCGCGATACAGTTCGGCCACGAGGGCCTGACCGGGCAGCTCGCTGGGAGGAACGTGGGGCAGGAACCCGGCCGCATCAATGTAGATGGCGTGACCGCCCGGCGGCTGGATAATGGGAACGCCGGCGGCTGAGATGTGCTCGCCGAGATAGCGTACGGATGCGATACGGTAATTGAGGTAATCCTCTTCGACGACTTCGCGCAGTCCGACGGCGATGGCGTCGAGGTCTCGTCCGGCGAGTCCGCCGTATGTCGGGAACCCCTCGGTGAGGATCAGGAGGTTCGTCTCCTGCTCTGCGTGGCTGTCATTGTTGGTGCTGAGAAATCCGCCGATGTTGGCGAGCCCGTCCTTCTTCGCGGAGAATGTGCAGCCATCGGCATGCGAAAAGATCTCGCGCGCGATGTCGTGCACCGACCGGCCGGCGTAACCGTTTTCGCGTTCACGTATGAGGAACGCATTTTCGGCGAAGCGGCACGCATCGATGTAGAACGGGATGTCATGCCTCCGGCACACGTCGCGCACCGCGCGGATGTTCTCCATCGACGCGGGCTGGCCGCCGCCCGAGTTGTTGGTCAGCGTGATCATGCAGATGGGTATGCGGTCGGCGCCGACGTCCGCGATCAGCGACTCCAGACCGGCCACATCCATGTTGCCCTTGAACGGAAACCGCGACTGCGTGTCGCGCGCCTCGGCGCACGGAAGATCGACGGCGCGTGCGCCGACTGCCTCGACGTTTGCGCGGGTCGTATCGAAGTGAGTGTTGTTCGGTACGACGTCGCCGGGCCGGCAGACCGTACTGAAGAGGATGCGCTCCGCCGCGCGACCCTGGTGCGTGGGAATGACGTGCCGGAAGCCGAACAGATCGCGGACGGCCTCCTCGAAGCGGTACCAGGAGCGGCTGCCGGCGTAGGCTTCATCGCCGCGCATGACGGCGGCCCACTGTTCGGCGCTCATGGCGGACGTGCCGCTGTCGGTGAGCAGATCGATCAGTACATCGTCGGAGCGCAGCAGAAACACATTGTAGCCGGCGGCCGCGAGGAAGGAAGCGCGCTCAGCCGGCGTCGTCATGCGGATGGGCTCGACGGCCTTGATGCGGAACGGCTCGATGATCGTCTTCATGGGGTGAAGGTCCGGCGGCGTCTCATGGCTGTCAAGCGTCGCACCGACCGTGAGCGGTGCACGCAGCGAGCGCAACCCGGGCCACATGTGCGCCGGCATGGGGGCGTCATGCGTTCAGCGCGACATCCGGAGGCGGGGCGTCATCCGTTCAGCGAGACATCCGGTCGATCAGGCGGTTCAGCGCGGCCTCGCCGGGCAGCGTGTCGGCGATCGCGGCGATTTCCTCGGCTTCCCGCCATGCCGCCTCGAGTGCGGCGAGCTCACCCTCCATCGCGCGGCGCTCCGACTCCTCGTTCAGCGCCATCTCGAAAACGAGCGCGTCGGTCGGTCTGATCTGCCGACCGGCCTTTTCGCCGAGAGCCGATCCGTTGGCGGCCGCCATGCGCAGGATCTGCTCCGCGGATCCGACGCGCGCCAGGATGCGGTTCGCGTCCGCGAGCTTCCGTTCGGTCGCGCCCTTGCGGTTCACGAAGACCATGGCGCGCGCCAGCAGGGCGCGTGCGTTGTTGCCGGCAACAACGGCCACGTCGCGCGACCGGCTTCGAACCTTGCCGTCCCACCCTTTCGGCTTCGTGTCGTGCGCGTCGCGGATGTGGACCTCGATTTCGCCCGACGCCGTTGCGTCGAGGTTCAAGCCGTCGAGATGCCAGCGGCGGATGACGAGCTCCGCCGACGATCGCTCAGGGTCCGGCAGCCGATAGATCACCTTCTGCTGCCGCCGGCTGCTGATCCAGCTGCTGAATGCCGTGACGCCGAGGAGCCCGGCGGCCGACGCAGCGATCCCGCCGTACACGGCGAGGGAGAGTGCCGTGCTGGCCGCGCCTCCGATCAGGTACCGCCGCCGCCGCTGCAGCAGGTGTCGGCCGTACCTCCAGGCCGCGAGCTCACCCGGCACCGCGCCGCCGACGCGCACGAGCCGCGTGCCGTCCGGAAGCTGCGCGATGCCGACGTTCTCGGACTGAACCCGGAGCCTCGCGTCGACGAACAGCTTCTCCGCTGCCTCTACACTTTCCCAGCGTTCCTCGATCGGCGCCAGGTTCCATCGCGCGCAAACCGGACAGACCGCCCAGAGCCTGCCCTTCCAGGCGTCGAATGCCAGCTGCCTGCCGACAGGGAAGGGTTCCAGCGCTTCGTTGGAGCCGAAGGGTGCCGAGCAGAAGATGCAGTTGCGGTACATAAAAGCCGCACGCACGAGTCTGGTACGGGTGATGCAGCCCCAGGCTGCAACTCAGATCAGGAGGTCGGGATGCGCGAACTCTTTCATGCCGATGGCGACACGTGGCGCGTGTCGAGCGATGCGCACGACTCGGAGCGGGCCGTGCACACTATCGTGTTCCACTGCATCAGCAACAGCCAGCGGCCGTACCGCGTCGTCGAGGTGCCGGATCCGCTGCTGGAGGGCCGCGATGTCGAGGCGCTGAAGGAGAATGAGCTGACCGAGATGTTCGGCCGTTCCCAGACCATGGACTTCAGCCATGATGCCGCTGCGGAGCCCGGGAGTCACGGATACGGCGACCCGCCGGTCTAGCTAGTGCTGTGATTCAAATTTCAGAATCACAGCACTAGGACAGCCCATCGTAAATCGGGTTTGCCACGATGTTTCCGGCGTCATCGAGTATGTGGCGGTCCCATGGGAACACGACAGTGGCGCTCGTCTCGAGAGCGTGATAGTCGGGCTTGTAGCCACCGACCTTCACCAGGCTCGTCGCGGTGCGTACCTCGGCGGGCGAGACCTGGCGCAGCGCGTTCAGCGCAATACGCATCGTCTCACCGGACGTGCAGATCTCATCGACGATGAGGACGCGCCTGCCGGCAGCTTCCTTCGGCGCGGCGGACAGGATCTTCGGGCGCACCCGGGCGCGCTCTCCGCCCGTGTCCCGGCTGATCTTAAGCGAGTAGAAGTCGCAGCGCAGGATCGATGCGACGACTGCGCCGGGAATCACACCGGCCTTCGCGATGCCGATGACGAGATCCGGCTTGAACCCGTCGGTGGCGACCTTCAGCGCCAGTACGCGGCACAACTCGCCGAAGAATTCCCAGGAAAGCTCCAGAAAATCAGTCTCGGGCATTCCGCGGGCACGTTTGACGTTCACCGGTGCGTGCATGGTCACCTTCCTCGCAGGCTTGGCCCCGCAAGGTAGCCGGTGGGGACGGCCTGCGAAAGCCATGTTGACAGCATGGTCGCGCCGGGGCATTGTGCCGCGCCATGGATGCCGAAATGCGCGCCCGCGCCGAAGCCCGCCTCGCCGAAGCCGCTCGTGTACAGGGTATCGTCGACCCGCGACCGTCCTATCGCGAGCGGCTGCGCCAGCTCCGTGAGGAGCAGCCCCAATCGTTCGACCGCGCTGTACGCCATTATGAGCAGGACGTGCTCCCCGCGCTCACCGAACGTGACCCGCTACCCGTCTGGCTGGAGTACGGCAATTACCTCGCCTCCATGACGTCTCCCGGCGATGTCGTGCGCATAGATGAAGAGGGCCGCGCCGCAGCCTGGACACCCGGGTCTGCCGCAGGACTCGTTCTCCACATCCCCGCTGAAACGGCTGCCGGCGTCATGGTCCTGTCCCGGCCTGTCGAGATGAGCGCGGCGCAGGCGGCGACCGTGGCGCTGCTTGTGGAGCGCAAGCTCAGCGGCGCATGATCCGGGTGCGGCCAGTCGAGCACGCGTGCGCGCTCGGCAAGGGAAACGGCCGCGGAGGACTGTCTCGCGCGGCCGTTCTGCTTTTCGGGAGCTCCGTCGGAGTCTGAGCCTAGCCGCGCGCCATGCTGTCCAGGAATTCCTTGTTCGTCTTCGTCCGCTTGACGCGATCGAGCAGGAACTCGAGGGCTTCGGCCGGCGGCATGTCGGCAAGGAAATTACGGAGCAGGTAGACCCGGTTGAGCTCCACCTCGTCCATGAGCAGCTCTTCCTTGCGCGTGCCCGAGCGGTTGATGTCGACCGCCGGGAAGATGCGCTTGTCGGCGATGTGGCGGTCGAGCACGACCTCCATGTTACCCGTGCCCTTGAACTCCTCGAAGATCACCTCGTCCATGCGCGAGCCCGTCTCGATCAGTGCCGTGGCTATGATCGTGAGCGAACCGCCCTGGTCGATGTTGCGTGCGGCGCCGAAGAAGCGCTTCGGCTTGTGCAGCGCATGCGCATCGACACCACCGGAGAGGATCTTGCCGGAGTGCGGGACGGTGACGTTGTAGGCGCGGGCGAGGCGTGTGATGGAGTCGAGGAGGATGACGACGTCACGACCGTGCTCGGTCAGTCGCTTTGCCTTTTCGATCACCATCTCGGCGACCTGCGTGTGACGGTCGGCAGGCTCGTCGAACGTGGACGAGATGACCTCGCCCTTCACGTGCTCTTCCATGTCCGTCACCTCCTCGGGCCGCTCGTCGATCAGCAGCACGATGAGGTGGACTTCCGGATGGTTCTCGATGATCGAGTTGGCCATCTGCTGCATCAGCATCGTCTTGCCCGCCTTCGGCGGTGAGACGATCAGTCCGCGCTGGCCCTTTCCGATCGGTGTCATCAGGTCGAGCAGGCGCATCGAGATGTGCCCCTCGGCATTCTCCAGCTTGAACCGCTCCTCCGGGTAGCGCGGCCGCAGGTTGTCGAACGCGATGCGGTGCTTCGCCTTCTCCGGATCGTCCAGGTTGACCTGCTCCACCTTCAGCAGCGCGAGATAGCGCTCGCCCTCCTTCGGCGGCCGGACCTGACCCATCACGGTGTCGCCCGTGCGCAGGTCGAAGCGCTTGATCTGCGACGGGCTGACATAGATGTCGTCCGGGCCGTACAGATAGTTCCAGTCCTGTGATCGGAGGAAGCCGTAGCCCTCCGGCAGGATCTCCAGTACGCCCTCACCGCGCAGGACTACATCACTGTCGAGAAGATTCTGTTCTATGCGGAAGATCAGGTCCTGCTTACGCAGACCCGAATAGTTCGAAATGTTGAGTTCCTCTGCCATCTCGTGCAGCTCGGCAATGGATTTGCTTTTCAGCTCGGCGATGTCCACGGATCACTCCGGTTGTGCA
Organism: Longimicrobiales bacterium; assembly: GCA_035461765.1. Lineage (GTDB taxonomy): Bacteria > Gemmatimonadota > Gemmatimonadetes > Longimicrobiales > RSA9 > SH-MAG3. The sequence continues at coordinate 22,671 of DATHUY010000153.1, read as the reverse complement.
TGGTATGAACGTCGGGTGAGCGACTCCGTCCACGGTTGGCCACTTGTCTGGACGGACCTTGATATTCGACCAGGAAAGGTCGGCGCGTGGCTCGCGCCTCCGTGATGCGGGAGGTAATTGTCGCGGGTTATGCCGATCAGTCTACCACGCAGGAAAACGGCGGTCAAGAGTCGTGTGACGCGGGAATGCAAGGATCGTACTTGGCCCGCGCGGCATGCTGTACGGATGCCACAGCTTGACACGGTCGGAGGGTCTCCGAAGTATACGTCCCCCGTCGTACGATTTGTTTACTCAGGCTGGAGACCGCATGGCCCGCCACAACCGCGACGCTCGTGGATCGGATCAGAGAGGCGAAGACTACGAGCTGAGCTATCAGCCGGACTGGCTGCGGCTGGTGAAGGTCACGCGCACGCTGGAGAGCGGCCGTCAGTCGACGAAGACGCTGTTCCGCAATGGCGCGAAGCGCGAGCAGGCGCCCGGCAGTCGTATCCGCACACGCATCACCTCACGCGAGCAGCGCGTCGATTTCGAGGTGGAGCTCGACGACCCGCAGGGCGTCGTGCGCCGCATCATTGTCGAGACTGCCCCGCCCGGCGGCGAGGAACCGCTCGTCTTTACGATCGACGGTCAGAGGACGCAGAAGCGGCGCTCCTGACGGTCGTCAGGCCGCCGCGTCGCCGGCGGTCTCTGCCCGAGCCCGCCGGACGCGGAACCCGTTCTGCATTCTGGCCCATGCGGCCATGCAGCCGTTTCAGCATCACGCCTGACGAGGTCGCGGCGAACGTGCGCGCCGTGGTGACGTGGTGCCGGTACGCGCGCCAGGCACCATGGGCTCCGGGCGGAATGATTTCCGGACAAGCCAGAATGCAGAACGGGTGCCGCGTCCGGAGGCTAGAAGACGTAGCGGAGCGGATTACGACGCATGTCCGCAATCAGCGAATCCAGCTCGGCGCGGGCCGCGTTGACGGCGCGCATGATGGCCGTGTCCTGCTGCATGCGGGACAGGGTGCCGTTCGGATTGTCGAGCGCGGCTGTTGCGGCGGCGAGCTGAGTGCTGAGCGAGTCGGCGCGGAGCTGGAGCCGCGCGATCGCAGCCTGCACCTCGGCGGCAGGTCCGGTACTGTCGCGCAGGCGGCCGAACATCAGCGGGAGCTCAGCCGCATGCCCGCGGGTACGCTCGAGCGACGCTGCAAATGACGGGTCCTGGAGCAGGGCCATGCCGGGATTGGCGTCGAGGTCGGTCTGCAGCTGACGCGCCTCGAGCAGGACTGCGTCGAGTCCGGTGAACGCACGCTGCGTCTGCTGAAGCCGATCGTAAATGCCGGGGGTCTGTGCCTGGAGCTCGGCGAGTGCGCGATCGAGGTCGGTCTTCACGATCGCCGCGCGACTGGCCAGCTGCGCGGGCGAGGTGCGCCGCGTCGACATGAGCGTGTCACCAGGCGAGAGCATGGCGGCGTCAGCGGAGCCGACGGAAATGTTGACAGCGGGCTCGCTCACCGGGCCGATGGAGGTAATGCGCACCTCGCTGTCTGCGCGCACGTGCGACTGCACGCTGGCGGGCAGCGACACGGCGAGGATGACGCGTGCGAGTGAATCACCGCCGGCCGGCAGCAGCCCGACGGACGTGACGGAGCCGACCTGGTGTCCACTGACCCATACGGGTGAGCGGGGCGCGAGCCCGGTCGCGCCGGGCAGCACGACGTGGATGGTGTAGTTCCGCTCGAGGGAGCTGAGCAGGCTGTCCATGAAGAAGATGAGGAGTGCGCCGGCGGCCAGGCCGATGATGATGAAAGTGCCGGTGACGACGCGTCGCGTCTGGCGCGGCTTGCCCGCCGTGTTATTATCGCCCGCCATGATCCGCCTCGGTCATATCGATTACAGCAACTGCGTTCCCGTGCATGCTCTGCTGCTGGAACGCGGTGCGCGCGATGTAGAGCTCATTCGGGATATCCCGTCGCGGCTGAACGCCGCGCTCGCGGCCGGCACGGTCGACGTTGCGCCGTGCTCGAGCATCGAGTATGCGCGCCACGCCGGTGAGTACGCCATCCTCCCCGGTCACGCCATAGGCTCGGCGGGTCCGGTCCAGAGCATACTGCTGGAGAGTGCCGTGCCGCTTGACCAGCTCGATGGTGCGGTCGTCGCGATCCCGACTGCGTCCGCCACGTCGGTCGTGCTGCTGCGCGTGCTGCTCGAGCTGCGCGTGGGAGTGCGTCCGAGCTACGAGTGGTTCGAGCAGTCCGATACGTGCGATCCCGTTGCCGGCGGTGCGGCTGCTGCGCTGAGGATCGGTGACATCGCGCTGCGCCACCCCGTCCATTCCGGTCGCGCTGCTCACGATCTGGGAGCGGCGTGGTGGGACTGGACCGGGCTGCCGTTTGCGTTCGCGGTATGGCAGGTGCGCCGCAATGCCGACAGCGGTGAAGTCCGCCGGCTGGCTGCACTGCTGCGCGAATCGCGCGCATGGTTCAGCCTGCACGCCGACGAGCTCGCGGCGCGCTACGCGCCCGGCTTCGGCCTCACGTCGGATCGTCTGCTGCAGTACTGGCATTCGCTCAGGTTCGATTTCGATCCCGCCATGCAGCAGGGCCTGCTGCACTTCTACGAGCTGGCCGCCCGGATCGGGGAGGCCCCGCACATCGCGTCGCTCGACATCCTGCCGCCGGAGCGGGACTGAGGGCCGGAACATGCCGCCCGCCGCGCCGTAACGTGCAAGCCGCGGGCCTGAGGGTGGACATCCGCTCTCGCGCGCGACTACTTTTCGGCCATGAACCAAGCCTGGACGTCACCCGTCGCCTGGGTCGGCCGGTCTGCACTCGACACCGCGGGCGGCTTCGGCCGGTTCGGCGCGTTTGCGTCCGGCGTGGCCCGCAGCACGCGCGATGCAGGCACCTGGGGTCGCCTGCTGGTGTCCCACATGGCCCGGCTCGGGGTCGAGTCGCTGCCCATCGCGCTCTTCATCGCCGCCTTCACCGGTATCGTTCTGGCCCTCCAGGCCTCCTATACCTTCACCGGCGCGATCCCGCTGTACTTCGTCGGCGTGCTCGTCGGCAAGACGATGATCCTCGAGCTGGGCCCGGTCCTCACCGGCCTCGCCCTCGCCGGTCGCGTCGGCGCCAACATCGCCGCCGAGATCGGCACGATGCGTGTCACGGAGCAGATCGATGCACTGGAAACGCTCGGCTACGATCCGCTCGCGTACCTGGTCGTCCCGCGCGTGGTGGCGGGGATCCTCATGTTCCCCGTGGTCGTCGCGTTCGCCAACGCGATCGGTATCCTCGGCGGCTGGATCACAGCGATCAACCTGCTCGACATGTCGACGCCGCAGTTCGTACGGGGACTGCGCCTCTTCTTCGTCCCGTTCGACATCCAGTACTCGCTGATCAAGGCCGCATCGTTCGGCCTCTCGGTCACGGCGATTGGCGCGTACTACGGCTTCAACACCATGGGCGGCGCAGCGGCGGTCGGGCGCTCCACCACGCAGGCGGTCGTGGTCAGCAGCATGATGATCCTCGTTCTCGACGCCTTCTGGGCGGTGGTGCTGCTGTGAGCATCGAGATGCGCGATGTGCACAAGGCGTTCGGCAGCCGCGTGATCCTGAACGGCGTGTCGCTGACCGTGCAGGAGGGTGAGACGCTGGCCGTCATCGGCTATTCGGGCGTCGGCAAGTCCGTTCTGCTGAAGACGATCGTACGGCTGCTCGAGCCGGACTCGGGCGATGTGCATGTGGACGGACAGGATGTGTCGAAGCTGCAGCGCGACGAGCTGTACGACCTGCGTCGCCGGGTCGGCTACGTGTTCCAGTTCGCCGCGCTCTTCGATTCCATGACCGTGTTCGACAACGTCGCAATGGGTCTGCGCCGCATCAGCATGCCGGAGCCGGAGCTCGCCGATCGCGTCGCGGAGTCGCTGCGGCTCGTAGAGATGACCGGCTACGATGACCGGCTCCCGGCGCAGCTCTCCGGCGGTCAGCGCAAGCGCATCGGACTGGCGCGTGCGATCGCGACGCGGCCGAAGTACGTGCTGTACGATGAGCCCACGACGGGGCTCGACCCGGTGACGACATCGGTCATCGATGGACTCATCCAGAAGATGGCGCACGAGCTGAACGTCACGAGCGTGGTCGTGACGCACGACATGAAGAGTGCCTACCGCGTCGCGGACCGTGTTGCGATGCTCTATGACGGCGGCATCCGCTTCATCGGGACGCCGGCGGAGATCCAGCAGGCGGAGGACCGGGTGGTGCGTGGCTTCATCGAGGGCAGGCCCGAGCTGGCACAGGAGGCCGTAGCGTGAACCGCAGGAATGAAGTCGTCGTCGGCACGGTACTGATACTGGGCGTGCTGCTGATCGTGTTCAGCACGTTCTGGCTGCAGGGACTCCGGTTCGGCAGCGAGGAGCGCGAAGTACGCGCGCGCTTCATGGAAGTCGCGCAGCTGCTGGAGGGCAGCAAGGTCAAGTTCCGGGGCGTGCCTATCGGACGCGTCGAAACCATCAGGCTGGAGGAGGGCGGTGCGGGCGTCATCGTGACGATGACGATCGATGCCGACGTATCGCTGCCGCAGGATCCGGCCGTCATGCTGGCGCCGGAGTCGCTGTTCGGTGACTGGCAGGCGGAGATAGTCTCGCGCGGCACGTATGCGATGTACGAGTACACGGAGCCGGTGGAAAGCGACATGCTGCCGGGGTACACGCTGCCCGACATGTCGCGGCTGACGGCCGTGGCCGATGAGATCGCCGGCAATCTGGCCACGATCAGCAACCGCGTGGAGCTGGCGTTCACCGAGGAGACCGCACTCAACGTCCGCGAGGCGATCGAGAACATCCAGCGCGCCAGCAGTGAGCTCGCGGGTCTCGTCAGCTCGCAGCAGGTAGCCATTGAAGGCGTGTCCGAGAACCTGGAGCTGACGTCGGAGGCCGCCGGGCAGGCGGCCCAGACGATGCAGCGGGCGTTCGCGGAGGTCGAGAGTGCGATATCGGGTGGACGGCTCCTGAACATCGTGAGCAACGTCGAGCGCACGTCGGCGCGGACGGACTCGCTCGTGGCGCTGCTCGTCGATGCCAGCCGCGAACTGCGGCGTACGGCCGTCTCCGCGGACAGCACGTTCCGCCAGGTCAGCAGCATCGCCTCCGGTATCGAGCGCGGCGAGGGCTCGCTCGGCCGCCTGCTGCGCGACACGACTCTCTATGTCAACCTCGTCGAGACGAACCTCGAGGTGCAGACCTTGCTACGCGACATACGACGGAATCCGCGGCGCTACATCAACCTGACGATCTTTTGAACGAGATCGGGACCGGGAGCGGGATCGTGTCCGGGAGCGTGTTCGGGAACAGCCTGAGCTCGTGCCCGCACATGGCCGTTACCCGATCCCGCACACGATCACGATCCCGCTCCCGATCCCGCGTCAGTCCATGAGCCTCATCGTCCAGAAGTACGGCGGCACGTCGGTGGGGTCGCCGGACCGGATCAAGGCCGTTGCACGGCGGGTGGCGGCGGAGCGCCGCGGGGGTGCGGACGTCGTGGTCGTCGTGTCGGCCATGGGTCACACGACGGATGAGCTCACGCGGCTTGCGACGGAAGTGACCGCGGACGCTCGCCGTGAGCATCCGCGCGAGCTGGACATGCTGCTGACGGCCGGGGAACGGATCACGATGGCGCTGGCCGCCATGGCGATCCGCGACTGCGGCATCGAGGCGATCAGCCTGACGGGCTCGCAGGCGGCGATCATCACGGACAACACGCATACGGGGGCCCGCATCGAGGAGGTGCGGACGCAGCGCGTGCTCGAAGAGCTGGGCCGCGGTCGCGTGGTCATTGTGGCAGGGTTTCAGGGTGTGAGCCGGGCCCGCGAGGTGACGACGCTCGGGCGCGGCGGCTCGGACACGACGGCGGTCGCGCTCGGAGCGGCACTGAATGCGGATCGCTGCGATATCTTTACCGATGTCGCCGGCGTCTACACGGCTGATCCGCGGCGCGTACCCGACGCGCGCGTGCTGAGTGTGATCGATTACGATGACATGGTCGAGCTGGCCGCGTCGGGTGCACAGGTCATGCATCCCAGGGCGGTCGAGATCGGCGCACGCTACGACGTGCCGATCCGTGTGCTCTCGTCGTTCGAGGACGGGGGCGGGACGCTCATCACGAGACGGAAGGACCGCATGGAAGGGCTGGTGCTGACGGGCCTGGCGAGCGCCGGCGCCCAGGCGAAGCTGACGGTTCGCGGGCTGCCGCCCACGATGGCGGCCATGACCGCGATCATGAGCGAGCTGGCGGGCCACGGAATATCCGTCGACACGCTGACACCGGCCGACCGCGCCGACGGGCGGCGCCAGCTCCAGGTGACGATCCACGAGTCCGACATCGACAGGAGCGTGCAGCTCTGTCGCGGCGTCGTGGAGCGGATCGGCGGCGACGCGGTCGACGTGCAGCGGGGTCTGTGCAAGGTGACGCTGGTCGGCAGCGGCATGACGGGACTACCCGGTGTGTATGCCCGGGCGCTGGAGGCGCTGCTGGCGGCCGATGTCGATGTTCATGCCGTGGGCACGTCGTCCGTTTCCATCTCCTTCCTCGTCGATGCGGCCGCGGAGGATCGGACCTTGCAAGCGCTGCACGCAGCGTTCGACCTGGCGAAGGAAGACTGAATGAAGGTGGCAGTTCTGGGAGCGACCGGCGCCGTCGGCCGCACCATACTGGAGGTGCTCGAGGAACGGGGCTTTCCGGCGCAGGAGATCGTGCCGCTCGCATCGGAACGGTCCGCCGGCTCGGCCGTGCGCTGGCAGGGCCGTGACTGGACGGTCGGTCAGCCGGGGCCGCGCGCGTTCGACGGGTGCGACATCGCGCTGTTCTCGGCTGGCGCGAGCCGCAGCCGGGAATGGGGCCCCGTCGCCGCCGCGGCCGGTGCCGTGGTCATCGACAACTCGTCCGCGTGGCGCATGCACCCGCGCGTCCCGCTCATCGTGCCGGAGGTCAATGGCGCGGCGGCGGCGGACCGGCCGCTGGGAATCATCGCCAATCCCAACTGTGCCACCATTCAGCTGGTCGTGGCGCTGGCAGCGCTGCACCGGCATTCGGGGCTGCGCCGGGTCGTGGTCACGTCTCTCCAGGCGGTATCCGGCGCGGGACACAACGGCGTCGCGGCGCTCGAAGCCGAGCTCGCGGGCGGGACGGCGGACTCATCACCGTTCGTGGCACCGATCGCCGGCAACGCGATTCCGTGGATCGGTCCGCGCATGGAGGACGGCTGGAACGAGGAAGAGGAGAAGATCCGCACGGAGACCCGGAAGATTCTCGAGTTGCCGGGTCTCGCCGTTGCGGCCACGTGCGTGCGCGTGCCGGTTCATACCGGCCACTCGATCTCGGCCACCGTGGAGCTGGCGCGACCGCTCTCTCCGCGACAGATACGCGAGGCGCTGAGCAGCATGGAAGGGCTCGTGCTGTCGGACCCGGACCACGACCCGCTCGCCCGCGATATCGCGGGCCGCGATGACGTGTATGTCGGGCACGTCCGGAGCGATCGTGACCTGCCCGGCGCCGTACACCTTTGGATAGTGGCGGACAACCTGCGCAAGGGGGCCGCGACGAACGCGGTGCAGATCGCGGAAACCGTGGCCGTCCAGCTGGCGCCTTCGCATGGGTGAGACGCCGCGCCCGCCGCGTGGCCGCCGCCGCGGCCGCAATGCACGCAGGGCGCGTGTCGAGACGAGCTCGGGCGGCGTCGTGTTCCGCCGCGGTGACGACGTCGACTTCCTGCTGATCCGCGACCCGTACAACAACTGGGGGCTACCCAAGGGTCACATCGAGGGCGGCGAGACGCCGGAAGAAGCGGCCCTGCGCGAGGTGTCGGAGGAGACCGGTCTGATGGAGCTGACGGTTGTGACGCAGCTGCCGACGATCGACTGGTTTTTTCGCGACCGCGGCCGGCTCGTCCACAAGTTCTGCCATTTCTTCCTCGTGGAATCCGTGTCCGGTGATCCGGAGCCGCAGCTCACCGAAGGCATAACCGAGTGCGTGTGGCACTCTGCCGGCATGGCCATCGAGACGGTAAGTTATTCCAATGCGCGCGAGGTGATGCGTGCCGCCGCACGCTGGCTCACCGGTGCCGGCGAGCTGCCTGAGGACTTTGCCGAATTGCTGGAGTTGCGCGACACGGTGCGCTGACGCCCGTACCACCCTTCACAGAACGAGCGATGCAGCCGACGCAAACACCGATCGAGTTGCGCTACGTGTACGGCGCGCTCGTGCTCGCCGCGGCCGCGATCTTCCTGCTGGGCATCCACTCCGCACTGTCGCCGATCATCGCCTACGTGCTGGTGCTCATGCTGATGGCTCCGTATATCGGGACCGACCGGCACACGACCGTCGTCATTGCCGTCACGTTCGCGTTCGCCATATGGCTGCTCGATGCCATGGGCTCACTGCTCGCGCCGTTTATCCTCGCGTTCGTCCTCGCATACATTCTCGACCCGGCCGTCGACGTGCTGGAGCGCCGCGGCGTTTCGCGGACGCTCGCCGTCGCGCTGCTCATGCTCCCCGTCCTGCTGCTGCTCGGCGCCGCGATCGGCTTCGGGATTCCCGCCCTCATCAACCAGGTCCAGGCGCTCTTCGAGAGGCTGCCGGCCGCCGCAGCCCGCGCGGTCGAGTGGATCACGGAGACGCGCCAGAGCGCGCAGCGCTGGAATCTGCCGTTCATTTCCGACGCGACAATCGCGCGCTGGCTCGATCCGCAGCGGATCGCTGCCTACGTGGAGACGCAGCAGGAGGCCATCACTCAGGGCGCTTGGGGCACCGTGACGGGCGTCGGGCGGGGATTCGGCATTGTCCTCTCGGTGCTCGGATTCCTGGTGCTCACGCCGGTGCTGATGATCTACCTGCTCAAGGACTTCGACAACATAAAGCTGCGCGTGGCCGACCTGATGCCGCACGCACGCCGCGAAGCCTGGCTGGACTTCGCGACCGAGTACGACTCGCTGCTCTCGAGGTTCCTGCGCGGTCAGCTGATCGCCGCCGCGCTCGTCGGCGTGCTCACCTGGCTGGGACTCTGGATCGCCGGCGTACCCTACTCCGGCCTCGTCGGCGCGATCGCCGGCGTGTTCAACCTGGTGCCGTATCTCGGCCTCATCGTGAGTGTGGTGCCCGTCCTCATCATCGCGCTCCTCAGCGGAAGCTTCCTCTCCATCATCATCCGCGCGGGCATCGTCTTCGCCATCATCCAGACGATCGACTCGACCATTGCCGGCCCGCGCATCGTAGGCGGGTCCGTCGGTCTGCATCCGGTATGGGTCATCCTCGCGCTTGCCGTCGGCGGCGCATTCTTCGGCTTCGTCGGCCTCCTCATCGCCATGCCGGCGGCGGTGCTCATCAAGCTGCTGCTGCGTCACGGGCTCGAACGCTATCGGCGCTCGGCGGTGTTCCTCGGCACGCCGTCACCCCCCGCCTGATCCTCGCGCGCGGGTTGCGCGGCGCGGCGCACGTCAGCTAGCATCCCGCCGCCAACCGCATCACGGATCGGAGTCAATGCACGAAGCGGAACCACGGGATCTCACAATCATCGGCGGCGGGCCCACGGGTCTGTTCGCAGCGTTCTATGCAGGGCTGCGCGGCATATCCTGCCGCATCATCGACTCGCTTCCCGAGCTGGGCGGCCAGCTGGCCGCGCTCTATCCCGAGAAGTACATCTACGATGTCGGTGGATTCCCCCGCATCCTCGCACGTGACCTCGCCGCCAACCTGGCGGAGCAGGGTACCCAGTTCGGCGCCGACGTCCGCCTCGAGGAGCAGGTCCGCGAGCTCATCCGCGACGGCGCGGGCTACATCGTCACCACCGATAGTGACCGCTACCCGACCAGTGCCGTCCTGATCGCGGGCGGCAAGGGCGCATTCGCGCCACGTGTGCTCGAGTGCTCCGGCTACGAGTCGCTCCTCGGCAAGGGCGTCGAATACCACGTGAAAGACCCCGCCCGCTACGCCGGCAAACGCGTCCTCATCGTCGGCGGCGGTGACTCCGCCGTCGACTGGGTGCTCAACCTCAAGGACATCGCTGCCCGCCTCATCATCATTCACCGCCGCGAAGGCTTCCGCGCGCACGCCCATTCCATGCGGCTCATGCGCGAAGCGGTCGACGCCGGACAGGTCGAGCTGCTCACGTTCCGCGAGGTCCGCGAGATCCACGGCGACGCCTGCGTCACCGCCGTCACCATCTTCGACAACCGCACCGACGAGGACGAGACCTACGAGGTGGACGCCGTCATCTCCCTCATCGGCTTCAAGCCCGACCTCGGACCCATTGCCTCGTGGGGACTGGAACTCGAACGCAACTCCATCAAGGTCAATCACCTGCTCGAGACCAACCTGCCGCGCGTCTATGCCGCCGGCGATATCGCCCATTACGAGGGCAAGCTCGAGCTCATCGCCACCGGCTTCAGTGAAGCCGCCATGGCCGTCAACCACGCCGTCCACGAGATCAATCCCAAGGCCCGATACAGCCCCGGACACTCCACCAACCTGAAGCTCTTCAAGGAGCGGGAGGACGCCGAAGAGGCCGCTCTCTCGGGCGGCTCATGAGCGTCGCGTGGCATGTTTCGTGTATCCCGCATTGCACCTGTCACTTTGCTTTTTTCACTGCGCCGCCATCATGAGCGACAACCAGAAGACGATCCTGCTCGTCGAAGACAACGAGGACAATCTCGTCGTCTATCGCACCATCCTGGAACATGTGGGCTATCGCGTCGTGGAAGCTCGTGACGGAGAGGAAGGCGTCGCCCGCGCCCGCGAACAGATGCCCGATCTCATACTGATGGACATCTCCATCCCCAAGATGGACGGGTGGGAAGCGACGCAGCAGCTCAAGGCCGACAACGGTACCAGCGGCATCCCGATCATCGCCCTTACCGCCCATGCCCTCGAAGAGGACCGCCAGAAGGCCATCCAGGCCGGCTGCGACGGATACCTCGCCAAGCCCGTCGAGCCGCGCCGCGTCGTCCAGGAAGTCGAACGCTTCGTCGGCCCCGCACGCCCGGCCCCATCGAAGTAGCGTCCCACAGGCCCCCTCCTTGCCTGATGCACGAGCGGGCGCAACCGAGTTGCGTTCCAGCTATCAATAATTATTATTGGTACATCCGCAACATGCTAACTGGCAACGACAGGGTGGGGAAAATGGCGAAGAAGACGGGACGCGACGCGCTGATCGAGGGACTGAACGAGGACCTCGCGAACGAATACACGGCCATCATCTCGTATCTGCTGTTCTCGCGTCTGGCGAACGGACGCGGGCGGCTGGAGCTGGCGGGATTCTTCGAGGGGGAGATCGCGGACGAGCTGGAGCACGCGAAGTATCTGTCGCAGAAGATCGTGGCGCTGGGCGGCACGCCGACGACGCAGCCGGCGCCGGTGCGGCTGAGCCAGGACAACCACGAGATGCTGGAGCTGTCGCTGCAGGCGGAGAAGGATACGATCGCTCGCTACACGAAGCGGATCGATCAGGCGGAGCAGGCGGGCGAGGTAGGATTGAAGGTGGAGCTGGAGAATCTGGTCGCGGAGGAGACGCGTCACAAGGAGGATCTGGAGCGGGTGCTGGTCGGCTGGCGCGACTAGTCGGCGTTCACATGCCTATCCAGCGGTCGATGGCTCGCAGGGTGGCGAGGCAGGTGGCTTCTTCGGCGGCGCGGGAGGGGTCGACGGGGACGATGCCGGAGAGGGTAGCGACTTTGCGACCGATGGAGGCCTCGACGGACACGACGGCGTAGCTGCGGCCGAACATCTGGGTGATGACGGCGGCTTCGAGTCCCAGGGCGAGTCCTTCGGTGGCGTTCTCGGCGGCGCGGAGCGTGGCCTTGGCGGCGGCGCGCGAGCGCCCGCCGCTGGTGTCGAGCTCGCTCGCCTCGCCGGTGGCGGTGGTGCCGTCGCGAGCGAGCTGGATGCGGCAGGTGATGTGGGCGCCAGCGCGCGTGAGCGTGAGGTCCTGAAGCAGGAGGAACCGGGAGCGGTTCGGCCCGGGGAGCGCGGTAGCCATCTCATCGGGCAGCGCGATGGGGCAGGTACGGACGGCGCGCGTATCGAATGGGACCGCGAGCGCATGGAGGACGCGTGACGCGGCATTGACGACGATGGTGGGGGCCGCGCCGGGCATCAGGTGGAGTCGGGCGTCGCGGAGGTGGCCGTCATGGCCGAGCCAGACGGAGGCCGCGGCGACGCCGGGCAGGCGTTCGAGCTCACCGACCGCGCGGAGCTCGACCTGGTGCAGGTCGGCGGTCGGGAAGCGGGTCATGGTCTCAGCCATCGATAGCCGACCAGCGGTTGGTCGCCTGGAGGGATGCCAGAATGGCCGCCTCCTCGGGGGAGCGATGCAATGCGGCCGCTCCGGTGAGGGGCAGGGAGTCCCGGCCGGCGGCGGCGCTGGCCGCGATGAGCACGAAGTCGCGGCCGTGGCTTTCCACGAGCGTGACGCCCTCGAGACCGAGCGCGTGGTCCTGCCGCGCAGCACTGATGGCGGAGAAGACGGCGGTTGCGGCCGCCTGGGCCCGGCCCAGGCGGGTGCTCGGGCCCGTGCCGGACCCGCTGATCACCTCGCCGCCTCGGCGGATGGTCACTCGGCAGGCGGCTTCGAGATCCGGCTGCGTCCGGGCGTCATAACCCACGAAGACATAGCGTACGGCAATTTTTTCGTCCTGCGTCCGGGCCTGATCCCGGGGGGCGTCCTGCGGCACCTGTAGCGCGGATGCATCGTCAGGAGTGTACGCATTCTCGTCGTCCGCGCGGACCTGAGCGACGCTGATCATGCGGCGGTCGACCGGGATGCCGAGGCCGGCGCTGAGCGCGGATTCGATGTTCCGGACGATCTGCTTTGGGTGCAGCTGTTCAGCGGCCAGAACGTGGATTTCCTCGATCTGACCGAGCGTACCGAGGGTCACCCGGGCGGCCAGAACGCCGCGCAGCGCGGTGATCAGACCCTCGATCTCGCTCTCCGGATATATGGGCGAATCGGCCGTTGGCATCGGTGCCGGTATCCTCTGATTGGGGACGATAACCTACAATCGAGGCAAGCCCCGCGCCATTTGTCGGGCCGCGTTGCACGCCGCGAGTGTGCGAAATTATGTTGCAGGGAACCGGCCCGGCACCGGCGGAGTTAGCAGGGTGTCAGCAACGCGATTCATGCAGTACCGGAAGACGACATGCCACAGACCGAGACACTCGTCATTATCGGATCGGGTCCTGCGGCCTGGACCGCTGCCATCTACGCCGCGCGCGCGAATCTGAACCCGCTGGTCTACGAGGGTGAGCCGAGCCGGACGATGCTGCCCGGTGGTCAGCTGATGTTCACGACGGAGGTCGAGAACTACCCAGGCTTTCCGGAGGGCGTGACGGGGCCGGAGATGATGGAGCGGTTCAAGGACCAGGCGATCCGGTTCGGCACGCGGGTCATTCAGGAGGACGTGGCGAAGGTGGAGCTGGGTAGCCATCCGTTCGTGCTGACGCCCAACTACAGCGAGCCGGTGGAAGCGCTATCCCTGATCGTCGCGACGGGCGCCCGCGCCAACTGGCTGGGGCTGCCGAACGAGGAGCGGCTGGCACAGAGCGGCGGTGGGGTGTCGGCGTGTGCGGTATGCGATGGCGCGCTGCCGCTCTTCCGCGAGAAGGTACTGGCGGTCGTCGGCGGCGGCGACTCGGCGATGGAAGAGGCCATGTACCTGACGAAATTCGCGAGCGAAGTGCTCATCATCCATCGACGCGACGGGTTCCGGGCATCGCCGATCATGGCGGATCGTGTGCTCAATCACCCGAAGATCCGGGTGCTGTGGAACACGAAGGTCGTCGAAGTGCTCGGCATGGAGCACGTCACGGGCGTGCGCGTGGAGGACGCGCTGACTGGCGAGACCCGGGAGATCGAGGTGGGCGGGCTCTTCATTGCCATCGGGCACACTCCGAACACGGCGTTTCTCGACGGCCAGCTCGATCTCCATCCGACCGGATACGTTCGCACGCCGGAGCCGTGGCGAACCATCACGAGCGTCGATGGTGTGTTCGCGGCGGGCGATGTGATGGACAGCTATTACCGCCAGGCCATTACCGCCGCGGGTACGGGCTGTATGGCTGCGCTCGAGGCGGAGCGGTGGCTCGCCCACCACGGCCACGGCGAGAGCCCCGTCCTCGAGACGGCGGAGGCGCCGGCACCCTGACGGCGTGCCGGCGCTGCCCGGAACCTAGTCCCTGCGGATGCGCAGGCCGCGCAGCACGCGGTCCATCAGACCGTGGGGGTGGGTGGCGCAGTAGTCGGCCGGGGCGCTGCCACCGGCGAAATACTCGATCCGCACGTCTGCCGGGGGACAGCCTGGTGTCGCGAGCTGCCCCGTGACACCGTCGATGGGCACGCCCACCAGGGTGGCCGGGGCGACCCACGCGGCGGGCGCTGCACGTTCCGAATACGCCGCCTTCATCGTCGCCGCCCATACGGGAGCCGCGAGTGTCCCGCCGAAGGCGCGCGGCAGGATCTGCGCTGGCTGATCGAAGCCGATCCACACGCCGGCGGCGAGGTCGGGCGTCATGCCGACGAACCACACATCCTTCGCATCGTTCGTCGTTCCGGTCTTGCCGGCAGCGGGCAGCCAGAACCCGCTGCTGCGCACTTCCGCACCGGTGCCGCGGTCGACCACATCCTCCATGATCGATGTGGTGAGGTAGGCGACACCGCTGTCGAGCACCCGCTCGCGCGCTTCCGGCGCGCGCCACAGCACGCGGCCGTGCGCATCTTCCACGCGCGAGATGAGAGTCGGGGTGACGCGGTAGCCGCCGTTGGCGAACGTCGCGTACGCCGCGGTCAGCTCGGCTGGAATGACCTCTGCGGACCCGAGCAGAATGGAGGGGTAGACCGGAACGGGTGTTGTCAGGCCGAGCGTCTTCGCCATCTCCGCAACGTGATCGATCCCCGCCCATTCGCCGACGCGCACTGCGCCGTTATTCGACGACAGTACGAGCGCGTCGCGCAACGACAGCGATGTCACGCTGTCCGGCACGAGATCGTCCGGACGCCACGCGGCGCCGGTGAGCGCGACTTCCACCGGAGTCGTCTCGATGCGCGATGCGGGTGAGAGCCCGCGCTGGAGCGCCGTCGCGTACACGATCGGCTTGAACGTCGAGCCGGGCTGCCGCCGCGCATGAAAGGCGCGATCGAACGAAGAGTGTGCGAAGTCCCGGCCGCCCACCAGCGCGCGCACGGCGCCGGTGTGTGCGTCCAGCACGATGACCATGCCCTGCAGGTACTGGGATCCGCTCCCGCGCGCCGCCGCGAGTGAGCCGTCCGGCCGGGCATGAGTCCACCTGCCGTACGTGCCGGCTTCGATCCGTTCCAGCTGCCCGACCAGTGCCGCGTGTGCGGCCTTCTGCAGCGCGGGGTCGAGACCGGTGTGCACACGCAGCCCCTGCGTGGCCGCGTCCGCGCCGAATCGCTCGCGCAGCTCACGACGCACCGCCGCGACGTAGTACGGTGCCGCACCGGATCCCTCGAGCGGCGCGGCAATGACCAGCGAGTCGGATCTGGCTTCCGCCGCGGCTGCGGCGCTCACCACTTCCTCGCGCACGAATACATCGAGCACCACGTTGCGCCGTGCGATCGCACGGGCTGGATGCTTCCGCGGATTGTAGCCTTCCGGGTTCTTCACGAGCCCGACCAGCGTAGCCGCCTCCGACAGCGTCAGCTGCCTGGCCGGCTTGCCGAAGTAGCCGCGTGCGGCCTCCTCGATGCCGTACTTGCCGTCGCCGAAGTAGACCTGGTTGATGTACATCGTCAGGATGTCGCGCTTCGCGAACGCATCCTCGATGCGGCCGGCCAGGCGGATCTCGCACAGCTTGCGGCGCAGCTTGTCCGACCGCGGCAGCTCGGCGGGAAAGACATTCCGCGCAAGCTGCATGGTGATCGTGGAGAATCCCTCGGACAGCGACAGCGATGTGATGTTGCGCCACACCGCGCGGCCGGCGCCGCGCATGTCCACTCCCTCGTGCTGCCAGAACCGGCGATCCTCGACGGCCACGAAGCCGTTCGATACGGTGGGCGGGACGGCCTCCAGATCGATGACGACCCGTCGCTCCGGCGACAGGTCGGCTAGCAGCGAGCCATTGGCGGCGTACACCCGTGTCGCCTCGGCGGGCCGATAGTCCCGCAGCGCCTCGATGCCCGGGCATTCCTGGGCGGTCACAACGGTCGAGCAGCCGGCCAGGGCGGCACCGCAGAGCGCCGACAGCAGCACGTGTCTTTTCATGGAGCCTGTTACACCGTCACAGCAGCATCCTTCCGCCATCGACAACCAGATTCTCACCGGTGACGAAGTCGGATTGGACGAGGTAGAGGAGGGCACGCGTGGCGTCCGCCGGCTCGCCGGCACGGGACAGCACCCTGCGTTCGCTGCCATCCTCACCTTCCGTGTCTTCGGGCGGCAGGATCGTGCCGGGCGCGATCGCGTTCACTCTGATGTCCGGCGCGAGCGCACGCGCGAGGATCCGGGTCAGGTGGAGGAGGCCGGCCTTCGATACCGCATGATGCGCGAAGGAAGGCCACGGCTGGAGGGCCGAGAGATCCACGATGTTGACGATGAGACCGCCGCCGTCGCGGCGCAGCAGCGGTGCCGCGGCCTGCGCCAGTAGGAACGGGCCCCTGAGATTCACGGCGAGGACGCGATCCCAGTCCTCGACCGTGATGTCGGCGACCGGCGCACGTTCGAAAAGTGACGCGTTGTTGACCACGATGTCGAGCCGGCCGAAAGCCTGCTCGGTTTCGCGCACCAGGCGTTCGATGTCATCGGGACGCGATACGTCGGCATGGACGGGTAACGCGCGCCGTCCGAGCCGCTCGATGTCGGCTGCGGTCACGGCGGCCTCGTCGGCCGAGCCGTTGTAGTTGACCACTACGTCACAGCCGGCCTCCGCGAGAGCCAGGCTGAACGCGCGGCCGACGCGTCGCGCCCCCCCTGTGACGAGCGCGATCCTGCCCGCTGGTTCCATGGCGGAACGATAGTAGCGGTCCAGCCCCGGTGCAATTAAACTCGGTCCCGTGAAGCGGGCAGGAGGAATGATGATGGACCTGACAGGACGGGTGGCGGTGGTGACGGGCGGCAGCCGGGGCATTGGCTATGCCATAGCGGATGCGCTGGCCGGAGCTGGAGCGAGTGTAGCGATCGGCGCGCGTACGGCCGGCGACGTGGAGCAGGCTGCGCGCGAGCTCGAGAAGAAGCATTCCACGGCGCGCTGCATTGGCGTGCGCTGCGATGTGCGCTCACGCGAGGACTGTGAATCACTCATTGAGCGTGCCGCGGCCGAGCTGGGCGGCATCGACATTCTCATCAACAATGCAGGCATCGGCCGGTTCGCGACTGTCGAGGAGATGACCGTCGAGGATTGGGATGCCGTCATTGGCACGAACCTGAACAGCGCGTTCTACTGCACGCACGCCGCGCTGCCCCACCTGAAGAAGAACGCAGCCGGCTGGGTCATCAACATCGGCAGTCTCGCGGGCAAGAACCCGTTTGCCCGCGGGGCCGCCTACAACGCCAGCAAGTTCGGCCTCCTCGGCTTCAGTGAGGCGCTCATGCTGGAAGTACGGCATGACGGCGTGCGTGTCAGCTGCATCATGCCGGGGAGTGTCGCCACGGCGTTCTCGCACCCGGACAACACCTCGAAAAAGGGTGAGGAATGGAAGATCGGCGCGGAGGATGTCGCGCGGATCGTGCTGGACCTGCTGGCGATGCCGGAGCGGACGCTGCCCAGTCGCATCGAGGTGCGGCCGTCGCGCCCGCAGAAGTGATGGACGTGAGAATCGAGACGGCGATGTGCGCCGGCTGGCGCGACCGGCGACGGGTCGGGTGAGTGCCGCGGCGACAACACACACTGACGGGACGAAATGGCGACACACAGGATTGAAAAGGACTCGCTCGGCGAGATGCAGGTGCCGGCAGATGCACTCTGGGGCGCACAGACGCAGCGGGCGGTGGAGAACTTTCCGATCAGCGACCTGCGGTTTCCGCGTTCGTTCATAGCGGCGCTGGGCATCATCAAGAAGGCGGCGGCCGAGACGAACCTGGAACTGAAGCTGATCGATGAGGACGTCGTGAACGCGATAGTAGAGGCGGCCGACGAAGTGGTACGCGGTGATCATGACGCCCACTTCGTGCTCGACATCTTCCAGACGGGCAGCGGCACGTCCACGAACATGAACGCCAACGAAGTGCTGGCCAGTCGCGCGACGCAGATCCGCGGCGGATCCGCGAGGATCCACCCGAACGATCACGTCAACGCGGGCCAGTCCTCGAACGACGTGATCCCGACGGCCATGCAGGTGGCCGCCTGTGTCAGCATCCGCAGCGACCTCGTCCCCGCGCTCGAGCAGCTGCGCGACTCGTTGAACGCGAAGGCGCGCGAGTTCGATCATATCGTCAAGTCCGGTCGCACCCACCTGATGGATGCGACGCCGGTGCGACTCGGTCAGGAATTCGGCGGCTACGCCGCGCAGATCGATCTGGGTATCCGGCGGCTGCGCGCCGCCGAACGCGACCTGGTCGAGCTCCCGCTCGGCGGGACTGCCGTCGGCACGGGTATCAATACGCCGCCGGACTTCGCGGAAAAGGCGATCGCGCGCATCTCGCGCAGTACTGGCATCGAGTTCCGTGAAGCGGACAACCACTTCGAGCGGCAGGGCACACGAGACACGATCGTCTACGCACACGGTGCACTCAACACCATCGCGGTCTCGATGATGCGCATCGCCAACGACATCAGGCTGCTCGGCAGCGGTCCGCGCGCCGGTCTGAACGAGATCACGCTGCCCGCGATCCAGCCCGGGTCCAGCATCATGCCGGGCAAGGTCAACCCCGTCATCTCCGAGGCTGTCACCATGGTTGCCGCGCAGGTGATGGGGAATCACACGACCATCACCGTCGGCGGGCAGGGCAGCTACTTCGAGCTGAACGTCATGATGCCCGTGATGACGCACGCTCTGCTGCAGTCGATCACGCTGCTGTCCAATGCCGCGCGCGTGCTCGCGGAGAAGTGTGTCGATGGCATCGTCGCGAACGAGGATCGGTGCCGCGAGCTGCTCGAGGGCAACCTCTCGCTTGCCACGGCGCTCGCGCCGAAGATCGGCTATGACGAGGCCGCTGCCATCGCCAAGCAGGCGTTCAGGGAAGGGAAGACGGCACGCGCGGTGGCGCGCGAGAGGAACGTGCTGCCCGAGGCCGAGCTGGATGAGGTGCTGGACGCGAGGGCCATGACGGAGCCGGGAGTGCCGGGGGCCTGAGCGTATCGACCGCCCAGGTCCCCGGGCATCTCAGCTCATGCGATCTGGTGCGGGTGCTCGAGGACTTCCGTCGCCGCCTCGGTCGTGAAGTCCGGCGCGGTTGCGGGCACCAGTGCATAGCCTTCGCTCCGCGCGACCACCACGGACGCCAACAGGTCCGCCGTCACGTTAGGGACGGTCCGGGCCATGTCGAGGATGCGGTCCACGCCGAGGATCAGGGCGATGCCCTCACCGGGTACGCCGACCATCACCAGCACCATGACGAGCAGCGGAATGGAGCCGCCAGGCACGCCGGCGGCTCCGATCGCGGTGATGATCGACATGACGACGACGATGAGCTGCGCGCCGAGCGACAGGTCTATGCCGAACACCTGCGCGAGGAACAGCACGGTCATGCCCTCGAACAGCGCCGTACCGTTCATGTTCATCGTCGCACCCAGCGGAATCACGAACCCGGCGATCTCGCGCGGCACGCCGAACTCCTCTTCGGCGGTGCGGAGCGTTGTCGGCATGGTAGCGTTGGAGCTGGAAGTCGAGAATGCGGTGACCATCATGAACCGCGCGCGACTGTACAGCACGCGCGGACTGACGCCGGCGAGGAACCTGCCGATGAGGGCGAGCGTGCCGAACTGATGGACGATCAGGCCGAAGAGCACCATCGCCACGTAGAGCGCGAGTGAGCGCAGCACGTCGAAGCCGAACTGTGATGTGACGGCGAAGATCAGGCCCGCGACGCCGTAGGGCGCGAGCTTCATCGCGAAGCCGATGATCTCGATGATCGCCTGGGCGATACCCTCGAGGCCGCGGATCACCGGTGCGGACAGCTCTTTCGGAATCCGCGTGAGCGCGATACCGAACATCAGTGTAAAGAAAATCACGCCGAGCATGTTGCCGTTGACGGCGGCGGCGAGCGGGTTGCGCGGCACGATGTTGACGAACGTCTGGATGCCGAAGCCGGTGTTCTCGGACGCGACCACGCGGTCCGCGGCCTGCGTGGAGTACTCGGCGAGCAGTGCCGCGCGCACTGCCGGGTCGATGCCGGCACCGGGTGCGACTACGTTGGCGAGCGTGAGACCGAGCACAACTGCGCATGCGGTGGTGAACAGGAAGAAGCCTATCGTCTTGCCGCCGACGCGGCCGAGACTGCTCAGGTCGCCCAGTCCGGCCACGCCGAGCGCGAGCGTGGTGAACACCAGCGGCATCACGACCATGAAGAGCATACCGAGGAACACCTGACCGACGGGCTGGGCGACGTACGTCACGATCGCTTCGACCCACGCGGCGTCGGCGGCGAATACGTTGGCAGCTATGCCTGCAATCGCGCCCAGCGCGAGGCCCAGCAGGATCTTCGTATGGAGCGGTATCCCCCGTCGACCACCGGTGCTCGCATTACCGCGCGCACCACGCTCGTCAGCATGCATGGACGGACTCCGTTGTACTGTCTGTGTGGAACCGAAAAACGCCGTGCCCGGACGGGCACGGCGGGAAAGTCTACTGTTCGTCTGTGGTCGCTACGATCCGCTGGAGTCCCGACAGTCGCCGGGCGAGCTCATCGCGGCGGAGTCGGTTGAGCGTCCACAGCCCATCCTTCCTGCGCTGGATCACGCTCGCGCTTTCGAGCACGCCGAGGTGATGCGAGATCAGCGACGCCGACATGCCGAGCGCAGTGCCGATCGTGCCGCAGGAAAGCTCGCCGTCCGTCGCGAGCAGCTCCACGATACGATATCTGTTAACATCCGACAATGCGGAGAGCACGCGCACCACGTCCTGCGTGTCCTCCGGCTGGACTCGAGCTTCCACGCACAACCTCCCATGAATCCCGGCGTATGGGCGGATCATACCCGTGCCCGGCGGGCGGGGTCCGTCAGGGCGTTGCTGGCCGGTGGGCAGGGGTACCGGATCGGGAGCGGCCCGGGTGCAGATTGTGATCGATACGGATTCAGCCGGCGGTGGCCTGACCGACGAAGAAGGAGCATGCGTCCGCCGCATCACCGCCCGCGACGAGCTCGAAGCGGTACCGCCCGGGCTTCGGGAAGACGACCTTTTCGAGCGGCATGATGAGGCGTGTCTGGGGCGGCGAGCGATCCGCACCGCGTGCGTCCACCTGCGTGTGGCCCTGGATGGTGAGGAGCTTGCGACCGCTCTCGTCGATCATGTCCGCGCGCAGCGGCAGCTCGCCGGTTTCGTCCGCCTCCCACTCGACGACGAACACGACGGTCATGCGTTCCTGCATCGCCGGGAAGCCGGGCGCGCTCAGATCGTTGAAGATGCCGGACAGGTCGAGACGCCCGTCCGGGCGCTCGCGGGCGCTCTCACATACGGCCGAAAGTCTGAGAATCATGGGGCGCCAAGATGCCCGCACCCGCTCCGCGTGTCAATCAGGCGCGGAAATCGGGAAGCAGATAACGGCGGCGGCCCGAGAACGTGCGCCGCAGCGCCGCATTCAGTGAGTCCTCCGCGACTCGTGTCACGCCTCCGCCCAGGTACGGCGGCAGCTCCGCGACGTCCGTCGCAGTGAACCCCTCGGCCACCACCTTCTTCGTGTCTGCATCCACGCGCAGAAAGCCGATGGGAATGAGGCGTGCGCCGTCGCTGTCGGGCAGCGGCACGACGACGTAGCGTACGCGCTCCGCGGCCGTGTCGATGATCAGGTCGATCACTTCGACGCGCGTGCCGTCGCCTGCCAGCACGAGCGGCCAGCCCCGGATGTCAGGTTCGCCCGACGCGACCTTCCAGCCGGTCAGGTAGGACATGCGGTGCAGCGGCTCATCGGCCGAGCCGTCGCCGGACACGACCGGATGCTCGCCCACGTAGATGCCGCTGTGGTCGTATGCGGGGTGAGCGTAATAGCGCTCGCCATGGAACGTGCGGCCATACGCCTCGAGCAGAGCCCGCTCATAGGGATCATCGATGTGGCCCACTTCCGCGGCGAACGGCGGCACCTGCTCGAGCTGCTCGAGCAGTGCGGCTCGCAGCCGGATGCACGGACCTTCACGCCCTTCACCATGGACGCGGGCGTGCCCGATCGGAACGAGTACGTGCCGGTCGAGCGTCTCCAGCTCGAGGTCCACATACCGCAGCAGTCCCGTCTCGGCTTCGGCCAGCGCACCCCACAGGTGTCCGACCGGGATGCCGCTCGCATCCTCACAACGGATCCCGCGCAGGTCCGGCACGGACCGCAGTACAGCCGCGTCGATCGCAGCAGGCTGCGCTGCCAGCGTCGCAATCTCGCGCGCCGCGGCCTCGCTCTGCGCCGCGTCGCCTTCCTGTTTGAACCTGGTATCACTCATGGCCTCACCGCGGCTGCAATGCCCGTTCCTTGACACTCGTGCGCGCACGCGCATAGCTTCGCCGCCCCTTGCCACGATTGAGCCTGCAGCAGATGCGCTACCGAAGAGAC
>DATHUY010000152.1 GCA_035461765.1 Longimicrobiales bacterium | reverse complement strand
GTGCGACGTCATGGCCTGTCCGAATCCGTCGCAGGCGGTAAGCGTGAGCGCGCTGGCGACCGCGGCGAACGCGACTACTCTCGTCATCAAGATCTCCTTAAGTCCGGGCCCGACATAGACCGTGGAACATAGCCACGGGGGTGGAAGGCGGCAACCGAGAGGGCCGGGGAGCCGCCCCGGCACGGAAGGCGCCCGCGCATGCGTCGTGGCGAAGACCCGAGTGCGTGCCCGCGTGCGCGTGCGTGCCCGGCTGTTTCCCCGCACGCGCACCCGGGTTTCAGCAGCCCGGGTTGGTCGAATCAGTTATCAGGCGTTCCAGCCCGGTCGCCACCATTTCATCGACCGCCACGACTCCGGCTTTCCGGAAGATGATCGACAGCGGGTTCGGGCGGCGCACCTCGACCTCGGCCTGCTGGTCGCGGAAGGCCTTCTGGAGGTCGGTCATCCGGGGGCTGGCGCCGGCGGCGAACGTGACACGGGCGGCGTCTCCCTGCACGACGATGCGGTCGATGCCGAGGGCGGTACCGATCAGGCGGAGCCGGGCGGCGCTGAGCAGTCGCTCGACTTCCGGGGGCGGCGGACCGTAGCGGTCGCGCAGCTCGGCGAGCAGAGCCGCGACGTCGGCGGGCACGGACAGGCGTGAGAGGCGGCGATACAGGTGGAGCTTCTGGGCCGCGTCGGCGATGTACTCATCGGGCAGGTATGCGGCGCCGTCGATCGTGACATCGGCGGGCTCGCGTTCCGCTGATACATCGCCCTTCATCCGCTTGATCGTGTCCTCGAGCAGGCGCGTGTACGTGTCGAGGCCGACGGCCGTGACGAATCCGCTCTGCTCCGCGCCGAGCAGGTTGCCGGCGCCGCGCAGCTCGAGGTCCTTCATCGCGATGTGGTAGCCGCTGCCCAGCTCGGTGTAGTGCTCCAGGATGCGCAGCCGTTTCTCGGCGTCCTCGCTGACTCCTTCGGGCACCAGCAGGTAACAGTACGCACGGTGATGGGACCGGCCGACGCGCCCGCGGATCTGGTAGAGCTGCGCCAGGCCGAAGTAATCCGCACGATCGACGATCAGCGTGTTCGCTGTCGGCACGTCGAGGCCGTTCTCGATGATGGATGTCGTGAGCAGGATCTGCGCACGTCCGTCGAGAAACTCCCGCATCGCGTGATCGAGCTCGGCGGGCGGCATCTGGCCGTGCGCAATGGCGATCGTCGCATCCGGAACCAGTCGCTTCAGCTGCTCGGCGATGATGCCGAGCGACTGCACGCGGTTGTGCACGAAGAAGACCTGGCCGCCGCGGTCCAGCTCGCGGCGCAGTGCGTCCTCGATCACTTCGTCCACCCACGGCAGCACGTGCGTGATGATCGGCATGCGGTCGCGCGGCGGCGTCTGGAGCAGCGTCAGGTCGCGCAGGCCGGTGAGCGAGAAGTGCAGTGTGCGCGGGATCGGCGTCGCGGTCAGTGTCAGCACGTCGATGTTCTTGCGCAGCTCCTTCAGCCGCTCTTTCTGCTTCACGCCGAAGCGCTGCTCCTCGTCGATGATGAGCATGCCGAGGTTGTGGAACAGCACGTCGGGCTCGATGACGCGGTGCGTGCCGACGATGATGTCCACCTGGCCGGCAGCGAGCCCGGCCAGGATGCGGTCCTGCTCCTTCTGCGGGCGGAATCGCGACAGCGCCTCGATGCGGATCGGATACCCGGCCAGGCGCTCGCGGAACGTGTGCAGGTGCTGCTCGGCGAGGATCGTCGTCGGGGCGAGCACCGCCACCTGGCGACCGTCCTGCGCCGCCTTGAACGCCGCGCGGATCGCGATCTCGGTCTTGCCGTAGCCGACGTCGCCGCACAGCAGCCGGTCCATCGGACGATGCGATTCGAGGTCGCGCTTCAGGTCCTTCGTCGCCTGCCGCTGATCGGGCGTGTCCTCATAGAGGAAGCTCGACTCCATCTCCTTCTGCCAGCGCGAGTCGGCCGGGTAGGGCGGACGCACGGCCTGCTGCCGCACCGCGTACAGCTCCAGCAGCTCCGTGGCCATCTGCTGGATCGCTTCCTCCGTCTTGCGACGCAGGTTCTTCCAGGTCCGTCCGCCGATCTTGTGCAGCTTCGGCGGCGCTGCCGCCTCGGCGGCGTCACCGCCCGTGACCCAGCGTTCGACCAGGTCGAGGCGATAGACCGGCACGCGCAGGATCTCGCCGCCGGCGTACTCGACCGCGAGCGCCTCGATCTCCTGGCCGCCGACACGCACGTGCTCGAGACCGCGGAACTGGCCGACACCATGATCGAGATGCACGATGAAGTCGCCGGGGTTGAGCTGCGCGAGCGACTCCAGCGCAACCGCGCCGCGGAACCGGCGGCCGCGCCGCAGCCTGCGCTCGCGACGGAAGATCTCGTGGTCGGTGAGCACACGCAGCGGCGGCTCTGCACCCTCGAGCACGAAACCTTCGTGAACCGCACCGAGGGCCAGTCGCGTGCCGGGCGGAATGCCCGTCTTTCCGCCCACCAGCTCCTCGAGTCGCTCGAGCTGTCCTGCATTGTCGCACAGGATGTACGTCTCCTCACCGCGCGCGGCGCCGACGCGCAGCAGCGCGGTGAGCGTCTCCATGTCGCGCTCGATGGGCTCGGCCTCACGCACATCGAACCGAACATCGGCCGCATCGTGTTCTCCGATGACGATGCGTCCGAACGACTCGAGACGCTCGCTCGCAGCATCCGGCTTCAGGAACAGCGCGTCCGGCGGCTCGGGGTATCCGCCGCGCTTGCGCTCCGCGTCGTGCAGATGGAGTACCTGCTCCCACGTCCGCGTGAACTCCTTCTCCGACGCCCCCGCCGCCAGCTCAACGATCACCGAGTCACGCGAGATGACGTCCAGAAGCGACCGCCGCGCCGCTGACCCGTCGTTCCCGCTCCCGCTCCCGCCAACGCTCCCGCTCCCGAACGACAGATCCACCGGAAGCACGTCCACCCGGCTGAGATCACCCGACGAACGCTGATCGAGGATGTCGAACTGGCGGATGGAGACGATCTCGTCGCCCCAGAGCTCGACGCGGACGGGCTCCGGCGCGCCGAACCCGAAGAGGTCGAGGATGCCGCCGCGCACGGAGTACTCGCCGACGGCTTCGACCATGGCGGCACGGTCGAAGCCCATGTCGTCGAGGCGTTCGGTCAGTTCCGTAAGGCGCACCGTGTCCCCGACGGCGAGCGTCAGGCGCAGGTCGGCGAGTCCGGCGGGAATGTCCGCAAGCTCCTGGAGCGCGCGCGCCGTCGTCACGATCACGCGTGCGCGTCCGGCGAACAGTGCCTCCAGCGTTTCGACCCGCAGACCGCTCACCTCGAAGTGGTGCTCCGCCGCTTCGTACGGGAGCGTCTCGCGTTGCGGAAACAGCGCGACGATGTCCGGGCCGGCGATCGAGCGCAGGTCGGCATCGACGGCTTCCGCGTCGGCGGGATTGGCTGCGACCACCACCCAGATGCGCTGCTTCACTTCGTGCGACAGCGTCGCCACCAGGAGCGATGGCGCGGAGCCGCGCAGATTGTCGAGTGTCAGCCGGTCGGTCGGCGCGGGCAGCTGCTCCAGCGTTGCGATGAACGCTGGCTGCCTGCGCATGCCTTCGATGAGATATGGATGCATCAGCCTGCGTCAGCTCCGGCCGGCCGCGTATCCGGCGGGGCAGGCGTGCCCGGGTCGGCCTGGACGCCTTCCGCGCCGGCCGTGGGCGCGCGGGCGCGGCGGACTCTGCCGGACGCGGCCAGTAGCGTCTCTGACGCCAACACAAGGAGCAGCGCGATCAGGAGCGGACGCCAGAGCTCGCGGCCCAGTCGCTCGCGGAACACGGCCCGACGCCAGGCACCATCGCTCGTCGTACCGTGTACGGTCCAGCCCGGCAGAAGCGTCTCCATTTCGCTCTCCTGCAGACGGCTGAGATCGGATTCCGCTGCCGGCGGGTTCACGGCGAATGCGGCGAGCGTCGAATCACCGCGCAGGACGCGGTAAACACCGGGCTCGCCTCCGAAGCGATACGACGTCGCGCCGGTCACATCGTCGCGTGTGCCGTCGGGCCGCTCGACGACACGGCTGCCGGAAGCGAGCGCGATCTCCTGTCCGGGTACGGCGTCCGTGCGCGGCGCCTCGGACAGGGTCCATGCGCCGGTGATGCGGTCGAGCAGTGGCAGCATTACGGCACTGGTCGGAAGTGTCGACGCCTCCGCGGTCAGCGGGGAGCCGAGCAGCACGTACGTCCCGCCGTTGGTGCGCGTACCGCGCACTGCCCACGGACTGCCGTCCTCGAGACGGATCAGGACGGAGTCCGCGTCCGAGCCACCATTGCGTGCCAGCGGATACAGCTGACGCACACGAGCGTCAGGGAGCGCCCGCAGCAGCGGGTCCGACTGCTCCGCGGCGAAGCGCGCCTCGCCGGCCGTGGGCGCTTCGTACCTCCAGCCCACACCGGCGTCGGCGAGCCGGCGATTCACGGCGGTGAGCTCGGTCGGCGAAACGGGAGGCAGGATGATCAGCGCAGTGCGCGCGCCGCGCGCCGACGCGCCCTCGGCACCCGGCAGAAAGGCCACGTCGGAATCACCCGACACGCGACGGATCCTGCCGGCCTCGGCCAGCACGTCCAGTGCGTCGGTAATGAACGGCTCGCCGCCGCTCAGCGCGACCGCGGGCGGCGGCTGCACGCGCGCGGCGAAGAACCGGCGGTCGTCGGCGTGCAGCGCGTCCGCGTCGATATCCACGCTGCCGGTCAGAACCCCCGCAGGCCGGGCCGGGAGCGAAAGGAGCGCGACGGCGCCCGGACGCGTGGTGGCCGCAGCCATGAGCCGCCCGTCGATGACGAGCCGGACGTCGGCCCGCCCGGCAGCCGTCGTGTCAGTGTCCTCCGTCTCACCCGCGGTCGAGACGGCCACGGTCGTGCGCTGGCCGGCGATCGGCGCCATGCCCCCGCCCACTTCCACAGCCACAACCGCGCGGTTGGTCGGCGGTGCACTGCCCGGATGCCACAGTACGACCGGCGGCGCTCCGCTGTCGGCAGGGAGGGGGCCGGCGAAGCTGGCCTCCTGGAGATCGGTCAGAAGATGGATCTCCGCGGCGCGACCCTCCGCGCCGGCGGCGAGAATGGCGGTGGCGCGCGCCAGCGCCGTGTTCACGTCGGCGGCCGCGGCGGACGGCTCGGTCTCCCGCACCCGCAGCGCTGTGGCCGCGGCATCGCCGATGAGTGCGGGCTCGTCCGGCACGCCCGCGCGCAGCAGCCAGAAGCGGTCATCGGGGCCGGCGGCCTCGAGCATCTCGAGCGCGCGCGCCTTCAACTCGTCGAGCACACGCCGCTCACCCTCGACAGCCGCCGTGCTCATGCTGTTGTCGAGCACGATAACTACGGCGGTCGGGGAATGGCCGGCACCGCCGAAACCGGTGAACGGCCGCGCCGCCGCCAGCGCGAGCAGCAGCACGGCGGCAATGCGCAGCAGCATCAGCAGGATCTGTCGCAGGCGGATGCGGCGTGCGGACTCCTTCTCGGCGCGTCGCAGATAACGCAGAGCGGGGAAGATGACGCGCGGTCCCTGATGTCGCTGCAGCAGATGCAGCAGCAGCGGCACCGCAGCGGCGCCGGCGAGAAGCAGCAGGAGCGGGTTCAGCAGGCCCATCAGCCGAGTCGCTCCCGCTTGTGCAGGTACGCGCGCAACGCATGCGCCATCGGCTCGTCCGTGCCGACGAGCACGTAGTCGATCCCCTGCGGCGCCAGATCACGACGCCATTCGGCCAGCGCGTGCTCCACCGCTTCGCGGTACTCCTGCCGCACGTCCGCCGCGCTCACTGGCAGCTCCTCGTCCGTCTCGGGATCCACGAAGCGCACTTCGCCCACACCGGGCAGCTCACGCTCGCCCGGGTCCAGCAGATGGAACACCAGCACTTCGTGACCACGATGACGCAGGAACCGGAGCGCGAGGCGCGTCGCCTCCGGGTCGACCAGCAGGTCCGAGATGAGAATGACCAGACCGCGCCGGCGCAGCCGCCCCGCCAGGTCGCGCAGCGCTGACCCGGGGTCCGTACGGCCGCTCGCCGCGACGGGCTCGAGCGTGCGGAGCAGCTCGTGCCAGTGACGTCGCCCGCCGCGTGGCGCGATGTGTGACCGGATCGCCGAGTCGAATGTGAGCAGGCCCACGGCATCGCCCTGCCGCACCAGCATGAGCGCCAGGCTCGCCGCCAGCTGCTTGGCGTACCACAGCTTCGTCGGCAGCACGTCCTCCGCCGACGTCCATGACATCGACGCGCTCGCATCCACAAGCAGGTAGCTGCGGAGGTTCGTCTCCTCCTCGAACTGCTTGATGTAGTAGCGGTCGGACCGGCCGTACATCCGCCAGTCGATATAGCGCAGATCGTCGCCCGGCTGGTACATGCGATGCTCCGCGAACTCGACGGAGAATCCGCGATGCGGAGAGCGATGCAGCCCCGCAATGAAGCCCTCCACCACCTGCCGCGCAACAAACTCCAGCCCGCCCAGCGCCGCCAGCTCACGCGGCGTCAGCAGGTCGGCCCGTTGGTCCCGTCCCGCGACACGCGCGGTGACATTACTGCCGGCTGATGGTGTGCTCATTAGAGGGCGAAAGGTTAGCGGAACGCTCCGCCGCCATCAAGCGCACGGCCCGCCGCCCTCGCGCCGCTGTGGCGCGACGGCTAAAATACCGCGTCGGCCACGCCGGCCACGTCGTCTTTCCATGACTGTGCAGGGGGACATGAGAGTTTATCTGATCGGGCTGGCCGCATTCGCGGCCGCGTGCTCGCAACCCGTGCAGCAGGTGGGCGTGCAGTCTGCCGCCCCCTCGGGTTCGGCCGCCATTGCCGCCGCCATCGAGACCATCAGGCCGCAGGACTTCTATGCCCGGATCGGGTTCCTGGCGTCCGACGCGCTTGAGGGACGCGACACACCGAGCCCGGGCCTGGAAGCTGCCGCCGCCTACATCGCCAGCGAATTCTACCGGTCCGGGCTCCAGCCCGCCGGCGAGGACGGCACCTACCTGCAGCGCTGGCCGTACGTCACCCGCGCACTCGACATCGCCGGTGTCCGCTTCGATGTTCAGGCGGACGGCCAGTCCCGCTCTCTCGCCTACCGCTCGGACTACTACGTCGCCGGCGGTCAGCGCGCGAGCTTCGAAGGAGGCATGGTCTTCGCCGGAGGCGAGGTCCCCGCTGCGGACGTGCGCGGCAACACGCTGCGCGACCGCGCCGTCATCATCGCCCCGCCGGAGGCCGCCGATGCACGGCAGCGCGGACAGGCGATCACCCGTGCGCGCGCGGCCGCGGACTCCGCCGGCGCGGCTGCACTCGTGATCGTGCTTCCTCCCTCGGCGACTGTCGATCAGATCGGCCAGGGTGCCACCGCAGCAGAGCGCGCCAGCCGCGGCGTGCCGTCGATGCCCGTCTTCTACATCCGCAATGACGTCGCCCGCTCGCTGTTCGAGTCCGCTGACCTGGACTTCAGTGCCGTCGCGACCCGCGCAGCCACGCAGCCGCCGCTGCCCCTCGCCGGCGTGACCGCGCGCCTCGGCGGCGGCATTACCGAGACGGAGCACCGCCCGCCGAACGTCGTCGCGATGCTCCCCGGCAGCGACCCGGAGCTGCGTAACACCTACGTCGTGTTCAGCGCCCACATCGATCACACCGGGATTTGCGCACCGGGCACGGCGGATCCCATCTGCAACGGGGCGGACGATGACGCGTCCGGTACGTCCGCCATCATGGAGCTCGCGGAAGCATTCGCCACGCTGCCCATGGCGCCGAAGCGCTCGATCATCTTCCTCGGCGTCAGCGGGGAAGAGAAGGGCCTGCTCGGATCATCCTACTATGCAGACAATCCGACGGTGCCGATCGAGAACATCGTCGCGAACGTCAACATCGACATGATCGGGCGCAACAATCCCGACAGCGTGGTGGTGATCGGGAAGGACTATTCGACGCTCGGGCCGCTCCTCGAGGAGGTCAACAGCCAGCACCCGGAGCTGCGCATGACCACCAGCGACGACATCTGGCCTGAGCAGCGCTTCTTCTTCCGCAGCGACCACTTCAATTTCGCCCGACGCGAGGTGCCGGCGATCTTCTTCTTTACCGGCGTCCACGAGGACTACCATCGTCCGAGCGATACGGTGGACAAGATCGATCTCGACAAGATCACCCGCATCACGCGGCTGATCTTCCACTACGGCAATGCCATCGCGAATGCGGATGACAAGCCGCAGTGGGACCCGGCTGGCCTCGAGGAGGTACGCCGCCTCGTCAATCAGCGTCGCTAGGAGCGTCACCCATGACCTTTCTTCGCAGCCTCGCGCTCCTCACCGGCGTCGTCCTCTGTGTGGCCTTCGCGCTGTTCATCGGTCACGGCCTGTCCACCGGCCATTCCACACCGATGATCTATGGCACCGCCCTCCTGCTCGCCGGCGCCGCTGTCCTCGCCGGCCTGTCTCGCAGGAAAGCGCCCTGGTGACTCCGGCATCGTAAGCCGACGCCTGACCGACGGAGCCGTGCCCCGAAACGGGCGCGGCTCTGTCTTTTATGCAGGAGCCCGGCCACTCGCCCGCGTGTCCGGGCGCCGTTATCTTTCAGGGCTGGACAGGCTTTTTCTCTGACATCTCACACGGTATCCAGTGCGTTTCGAGCACATTCGCAATTTCTGCATTGTCGCGCATATCGACCACGGCAAGTCGACGCTCGCCGATCGGCTGCTGGAGCGGACGGGGACGTTGTCGCGGCGCGAGATGGACGAGCAGGTTCTCGACTCGCTCGATCTGGAGCGCGAACGCGGCATCACGATCAAGCTGCACGCGGTACGCATGATGTATCACGCGCAGGACGGCCGCGACTATCAGCTGAACCTGATCGATACGCCGGGACACGTCGACTTCACGTACGAGGTGTCGCGCTCGCTCGTCGCGTGCGAGGGGGCCATCCTGGTCGTCGACGCCAGCCAGGGTGTGCAGGCGCAGACGCTCTCGAATCTGTTCCTCGCCCTCGACGCCGGCCTCGAGATCATTCCGGTCCTGAACAAGATCGACCTGCCGGGCGCGGAGCCGGAAAAGCGGCGTGACGAGCTGGTGGAACTGCTCGGTGTCGAGCCGGAGGACATCCTCTCGGTGTCCGCCAAGGAAGGCCTCGGCATCGAGGAGCTGCTGGAGACGGTGGTGCGCAAGGTGCCGCCGCCGACAGGTGATGCGGACGCGCCGCTGCGTGCGCTCATCTTCGATTCGTACTACGACCGCTATCAGGGCGGTGTGCCGATGGTGCGCGTCGTGGACGGCGTGATCCGACCTGGTATGCGGATCACGTTCGGCGCGTCCGCCGGCGTGTATCCTGTCGACGAGGTGGGCTATCAGCGGATGGGCCGCTTCAAGGTGCCGGAGCTGCGGCCGGGGGAGGTCGGCTATCTGCTGGCGGGGATCAAGCGTGTCGGCGACACGAAAGTCGGCGACACCATCCTGGATGCAGACAATCGCGCGCGGGAGCTGCTGCCGGGCTATCGCGAGATCAAGCCCATGGTCTTCGCGGGCCTCTACCCGTCCGAGGCGAACCAGTACGAGGAGCTGCGCGACGCGCTGGAGAAGCTTCAGCTGAACGATGCATCGCTGTTCTACGAGCCGGAGGTGTCGACGGCTCTCGGGTTCGGGTTCCGCTGCGGATTCCTTGGTCTGCTGCACATGGAGATCATTCAGGAGCGTCTCGAGCGCGAGTACGAGCTCGACCTCGTCACGACCGTGCCGAATGTCGAATACCACATCGTGCTGACGGACGGCACCAGCACGCACATCGAGAATCCGAGCGCGCTGCCGGACCGGGGCAAGATCGATCGCATCGAGGAGCCGTACGTGAAGGCGCGTATCATGTGCCCGACGGACTACATCGGCGCGGTGCAGAAGCTGTGTCACGAGCGGCGCGGCGAGTTCCGCGAGATGCATTACCTCGACACGGCGCGCGTCGAGTTCATCTACGAGCTGCCGCTCGCGGAGATCATCCTGGATTTCTACGACCGCCTGAAGGGGTCGACGCGCGGGTACGCGTCGCTCGACTGGGAATTCGTCGGGTACCGGGAGAACGACCTGGTGAAGCTGGACATGATGATCAATGGCGATCCTGTCGACGCCTTCAGCGTCATCATCCATACCGACAAGGCCTACGTATGGGGCCGCAAGGTGGCGGAGAAGCTGCGCGAGCTGATCCCGCGGCAGCAGTTCGAGGTCGCGATCCAGGCCTCCATCGGCAGCCGCATCATCGCGCGCGAGACGATCAAGGCCATCCGCAAGAACGTGACTGCCAAGTGCTATGGCGGTGACATTACGCGCAAGCGCAAGCTCCTCGAGAAGCAGAAGGAGGGGAAGAAGCGCATGAAGCAGGTGGGCAGCGTCGAGATTCCGCAGGAGGCCTTCCTGGCCGTGCTGCAGGTCGGCGAATGAAGCTGCCTATCCTGGCGGGGCCCCTGCGCGGCCGCTGGTGGTTGCCACAGAGCCGGGGCAAGATCCTGCGCATACTCGGCGGCACGTATGAGCCGGAACAGACACGGCTCTTCCGGGACCACATACCCGTCGGCGCGACGGTGTTCGATGTCGGTGCGCACGTGGGCTACTACACGCTGCTGGCATCCGTCCTCGCGGGCGATGCCGGCCGCGTGTGGGCCTTCGAGCCGAATCCGGCCAACCACGCGTTCCTGCGCAGACATGTCGCGCTGAACCGGCGGGACAACGTCAGTATCGAGAACGCGGCCGTATCGGACCGCAACGGCACTGCGTCGTTCGCGTTCGGCACGGGCAGCGGTACGGGCCATCTCGACACGAACGGCTCGCTCGAGGTGCGCACCGTCCGTCTCGACGACTTCTGCCGCGAGCACGGTGTGCGGCCCGGCTTCCTGAAGATCGATGTGGAAGGCGCGGAGCTGGATGTCCTGCGCGGCGCGGAAGAAACCATCACGGGGCGACCTGTCATCTTCCTGTCCACGCACGGCGCGCGGATCCACGCCGCCTGCCTGGCATGGCTGGGCGAGCGCGGTTACAGTCTTCAGCCGGTGGACGCCGCTGATCTGGATACCGCCAGCGAAGTCTTCTGCACCTGAGCCGATCCGGGATGCACTTCTCCGTCATCATCTCGACCTATAACAAGCCGGAGTTCCTCGAACGCGTACTGTGGGGATACGCGGCACAGTCGCGGCGTGATTTCCAGGTCGTGGTCGCCGACGACGGCTCCGGCCCCGCCACTGAAGATCTCATCCGCCGAATGCGGGCGGACGCCGGTCTGGATCTGCTGCACGTCTGGCACGAGGACCGCGGCTTCCGCAAGACGGAGATTCTCAATCGCGCCATCGTCGCATCCGATGGTGACCACCTTCTGTTCACGGACGGTGACTGCATTCCGCGCCGTGACCTGCTCGCCGTCCATCATGCGCTGACCGGAAACGGACGCTACCTCGCCGGCGGATACCTGAAGCTCCCCGCAGATGTGTCGGCCGCCATTTGCGTCGATGACGTCGTGTCCGGTCGCTTCTCCCGGCTGGAGTGGCTGCACGCCCGCGGCTGGCGTCCCGGGCGTCGCGCGCTGCGCCTCGTCGGGTCGCAGACGCTGGCTGCGCTGTTCGACGCGCTGACGCCCACGGCCGCGCACTTCCACGGCAACAACGCATCGGTCGCACGTGAGGCACTGCTGGAGGTGAATGGCTTCGAAGGCGAGATGGGCTATGGCGGACTGGATCGCGCGCTGGGCTACCGGCTCGAGAACCTGGGCGTGAAGGGGAAGCAGATCAGGCACCGCGCCATCTGTCTGCACCTGCACCACGAGCGGCCCTACCGCGACCCGGCGATGGTGCGGCAGAACCAGGCGATCCTGCAGCGGATCCGGAAGTCCGGCGAAGTGCGCGCGCGGCGCGGCATTGCGGAGCTGCCGCCCGATCCCTCGCTGCGGATCAGCGGCAGCAGCTGAGCGCCCCGGCAGCCGCGCTACCCGGCTCGGCACAGCGTGGTGCGAGCAACGGCCGGGCGATGCGTCCTTGTAGGGCGGCCTCAGGCAGGGCGTCCTGCGGTGAAATCTTCCCGGTAAAGTGCGTTTTGCGTATCCGCAGACTTGCGAAATACCCGGGAGAAGTGCCAGATGTCATGAGGAAACAGCCGTTCGGACCGGATGGTCCGGGCGTGCACCTTGTCGCGAGCGAGAGACGCATTCGTGGAAAGTAACAGGGCCCCGGTCGTTTCATCAGGCCGCAACGGCGTCGATGCGGGGATGCCTTCTGACAAGAAGTGGGTGGTGGGCGTCGACCTCGGCGGGACGAACATCGTTGTCGGCGTATTGCCCATCGACGGCGGCAGCGGGGAGGTGCTGGCGTGCCGGAGTGTGCCCACGGAGGCGCAGCGCGGCGCCAAGTTCGTCGTGGATCGGATCGTGGGACTCATAGAAGAATCGATGGACGAGGTGGTAGGCCTCGAAAACGGCAGCCGCGATGACTTCGCCGGGGTCGGCATCGGCTCGCCGGGTCCGCTGAACCGTGCGACGGGCACCGTCATCAACACACCCAACCTCGGCTGGCGCAACTTCCCGTTGCGGGACCTGATCTCCAACGCCGTCGGCCTGCCAGCCACGCTGGACAACGACGCGAATTGCGCGACGTACGGCGAATGGTGGCTCGGTGCCGGCCGCAATGTCGACACACTGGTCGGTCTCACACTCGGCACGGGCATTGGCGGCGGTATCGTGTTGAACGGGGAGATCTTTCATGGCGTGAGCGATGCCGCCGGTGAGATTGGCCACATGACGATCGAGGCGAACGGCCGCAGATGCAACTGCGGCAATTACGGGTGCCTCGAGGCATATGCGTCGGGCCCGGCGATCGCGCTGCGGGCGGTGGAGGGCATTGAGGCAGGGGCGGAGTCCCTGCTACCCGCTCTGGTCGACGGCCGGCTGGAGGCGCTGACGGCTGCGACGGTCTACGAGGGAGTGGTGCTCGGCGATCCGTATGCCAACGATGTCATGCGCGAGACGGCCAAGCTGCTCGGTGCGGGTGTCGCGAGCATCATCAATGTACTGAATCCGGAGATGGTGGTGATTGCCGGGGGCGTGACGCGCGCCGGTGAGCACCTGTTCGCGCCACTGCGCGCGGAGGTACGCAAGCGCGCGTTCAAGAGCGCGCAGGAGGCGTGTCAGATCGTGTCGGCGCAGCTTCCCGGTACGGCGGGTCTGATCGGTGCCATAGCGGTGTTCAAGAAGGAGATGTACGGCGCAGTCTGATGCGGTTCGGTGTGCTGGGCACCATGGTATGGGACCGCATTTTCTCACGCGACGGGCGCGCTGTTCCGATCGAGGAGTGGGGTGGCATCTCGTATGCGCTCGCGGCCGCATCGGCCGCCTGTCCCGCGGGCGCGACCGTCGTACCGCTGATCCGTCTCGGCTCCGACCTGTCGGAGCGCGCGTATCGTTTTCTCCGGACGCTGCCGCACATGGACCTCGAGACGGGCATCGCGATCGTCGCCGAGCCCAACAATCGGGTCGAGCTCCGTTATAATGATCAGCAGCGTCGTTGCGAGCGTCTGACCGGCGGCGTCGGACCCTGGACCTGGGCGGAGCTTCAGCCACGCGTGCAGGGTCTCGATGCGCTCTACATCAACTTCATCTCCGGATTCGAGATGGAGCTGGAGACGGCACAGGCGCTACGTGCGAACTTCGCCGGGCCCATCTACGCCGACGTCCATTCGCTCCTGCTCGGTGTCGGCGCGGGGGGCATGCGCGTGCCGCGTCCGCTGGAGTCATGGCGCGAATGGTTGCGCTGTTTCGACGCCGTCCAGCTCAACGAGGATGAGCTGGGTACTCTGGCTCGGGCCTGGGGTGATCCGTGGCTCTTCGCCGCGGAGGTCGTCGGTGACGCGCCGCGGTTGTTGCTGGTGACACTGGGTGATCGTGGTGCGGCCTATTTCGCCGCGGCCGGGCTCGACCCCGACCCGCGCACCTGGCGCCGCGCGCCGGTGCTGACGCCGGGCATGGCGGCGGCTGCCGGCACCGTGCAGACGCGTCATGTACCGCCCGGCCTCGTGCCCCGCGAGGGTGATCCGACCGGCTGCGGCGATGTGTGGGGTGCCAGCTTCTTCGCATCACTGCTGGCGCAGCAGGATCTGGAAACGGCCATGCGACGCGCGAACGCCGCCGCCGGCCGCAATGTCGAGCATCGCGGCGCGACGGGTCTTCATCATCATCTGCAGGGTCGAATCGGTACGTGAACGTCATCACACTTCCGGCATCGCTGGATGAACGCTATTTCGAGCCCGTCGTGCGGGCACTGGAGGCCGCACCGGAGGGGCGTCTGCTGTTCGACGCGACGCACGTCCGCTGGGCGGATCCCTACGGCATGGTGGGTCTGCTGGCGCTGGGTGAGGTCGCACGGCGCAGGCGGAGTGAGCGTGCCGTGCTCAAGCTCCCGGACTCGGCCGATGTCGTGAGCTATATGGGCCGCATGGGATTCTTCGATCATGCGGAGCCGGTCTTCGAGCTGAACGGACCGCGCCCGCGGCCGCGTCATGATGGCGCCTCGGACGTGCTGCTCGAGATCACGCCGATCAACTCCCACGCCGATGTGCACACCGTCGTGGATCTGGTGAACCGCCGCGGCCTCACCATCCTCACCAGTCAGCTCAAC
Source organism: Longimicrobiales bacterium (assembly GCA_035461765.1). GTDB lineage: Bacteria > Gemmatimonadota > Gemmatimonadetes > Longimicrobiales > RSA9 > SH-MAG3. The sequence goes on along the minus strand of DATHUY010000152.1, from coordinate 14,701 downwards.
TATCCGATGCGGGAGGCGTTCCAGTTCAGCGTGATCCTGTCGGAAGTCTGTCAGAACATCATCGAGCATGCCGAGTCGAGCGGCTGGGTGGCGACACAGACCTACAACTGGACGAAGAAGGTCGGGCGCAAGGTGGTGGTGATTGCCGTGATGGACCTCGGCATCGGATTCCGCGCATCCCTCGCGGGCGCGCACGCCGCCCGCTACGCGCACTGGGATGATGCCGCCGCGCTCGAGGCCGCCTTCATGCACGGGCAGACGCGATTCCATGATCCCGGCCGGGGCCAGGGCATCCAGCAGATCCGCAAGTACGTCGCCCGGTGGGGCGGCCGGATCTCGATCCGCAGCGGTACGGCCCGCATCATGGACGTGCCGTCCTGGGACGAGGGTGTTCCGCTCGAGCGGGATCTGCCCTACCTTCCAGGTGCGCAGATCGGCATCGTGCTTCCGGCGCTTGTTGATGCAGACACCTCGCAGCCCGCAGCTGCGGCGGGGAGGGCAGGTCGATGATGCACAGCACCGGCAACGTCATTCCATTCTCGTTCGACCTTCAGACGCTCGTACAGCGTTCGGTCGCGAGCCTCTACTCTCATCTGGTTACGCGTCCGACCGGGCGCGCGCTGCGTCTCGGCATCGAGAGCCAGATCGGGGAGATCGGCTCGGTCTGCCTCTCCGTTCTCGATTTCACACAGGTGGTCGTTCTCGACTACAGCTGCGCCGATGAGGCCGTTGCCAAGCTCATCCAGCGCTACCAGATGGCCGACCGCCCCGCCGATGCCTACTTCGTCGCGCGCGGTCTCGGCGAGCAGCACCGCGACCCGATCGATGAAGTGCTGATCCGCCACGGCCTGGCGCTCGTCGCCGAGGTCGAGGGCGAGTTCACGCTGCTCGGCCGCGCCGACCCGCTCGAGCACGACGCATGGCACGCGCTCCAGCGTGTCCGTCTCGGGCGACCTGTCGACGTGGCCACCGCGCTCGAGTCGTCGCCGGCCGGCGTCGCTGCCGCCCTCGAGCGGCTCGCCGCGCGCCGCGTCGTGCTGCGTCGCGGCCCGGCCGACTCCTTCTGCGCCCTGACCACGCTGCTCCCCGCCTGACGCGCCGTACCGGCATCGCCGTTCGCGCGGTCGACCCCCCGACAGGTCGACCGTGCGCGACCACCCTCCTCGCTTCTGGCTCGTTTCCTGCTCTTCCCGCCGCCGGACTCTTTCGCTTTTGCTGATGGATATCAACAAGCCCTGCCCGCTCGCATCTCAAATCGCCGCGCGCATTCGTGACGCCCGGGCCGAGCTCACTGAACGGTGGATCGAGCGCATTGCCGCGCGCGTCCGTATCCCGGCCGATCGCATCTTCCCGTCCGCGGAACTGCTCGACCACGTCCCCATCCTGATGGACGGCATCGCGGACTACCTCGAGGACCCCAGCGATGAGATTACCGCCGACGTACCGGTCATCGCCAAGGCCATGGAGCTCGGTGAGCTGCGCTTCGGCCAGGGCTTCGATGCCAGTGAGATCCTGAAGGAATACGAGATTCTGGGCGGTGTCCTCTACTCGTTCGCCGCGCGTGTCGTCGCCGACTCCGAGGCCGCGTGCAGCCACGAGGACCTGCTGATATGCTCGCATCGCATCTTCCGGGCGATATCCGTCATCGAGCAGGTGACGACCGCCCACTACCTGCGTGTGCTCGGCGAGCGTGTCGCTGAACGGGAAGAACGCCTGCGCCGCTTCAGCCGCATGATCACGCATGAGCTGAAGAACCGTGTCGGTGCGACGCTCGGGGCCGGACAGCTGCTGCGCGAGGAGTGGCTCGGCGTCGAAGAGCGACAGCGCTTCGCGGGGATGGTCGAGGAAAACGCCCTGGCCATCCAGAAGGTCCTGGAGAACCTGACGGCGCTGTCGAAGATCGACGGTGAACGGCGGCGTCAGCGTAACATCGCACTGAAGGAAGTCGTCACTGAAGTGTTCCGGCAGCTGCGTGAACTGGCGCGGGCGCGGGCGGTGGAGATGCGCGTTGCGGGGGAGCTGCCGGACATTCAGGTGAACGCGGCCGCCGTCGAGCTGTGCCTGTCGAACTACCTGTCGAACGCCATCAAGTACAGTGACGCGTCGGCGGCGCAGCGATGGGCGGAAGTAAGCGCCGTTCTGGAGGTGTCATCGGACGCTCCAGGCACAGAGCAGGTCACGGTACGCGTCCGCGACAACGGTATCGGAGTCCCGGTCGAGTCGCGCGACCAGCTCTTCGAGCGGTTCTTCCGCGCACATACCGATGTGGTCAGCACGGAAGGAACGGGCCTCGGACTGAGCCTGGTGCAGGAGACCGCGGCATCGCTCGGCGGCCGTGCCTGGGCGGAGTTCGCTGAGGATGGCGGGTCAGTGTTTGCGTTCTCGCTGCCGTCCGGCCGCGACGAAGACACCGCTCGCGGCGGTGTCAGCGATTCGGCCGGCGCGGTGACGAAGGACGGCGATCGTCCGACAGACGCAACACCAGCGAAAGTGTCCGATTGACCGCCTTCAGCGCCGCGAGCGCTGCAGCGGACTCCGTATCGATCTCGACCGGTTGGGCGCCCACGAGCGGGATCGGTTTGCGTCCGAGAAATGGTGAGCTCACCATCGCAGTGACCAGCACGTAATCCCGCTCGAACGCCCGCACCAGCGATACGTGCTCCACCTCGAACCGCGCGCGCCCCACAACCGTCGCGTCCACCGCTTGAAGAGTTGCACTGGCGGCTGCGCGAACGCGCGCCGGCGCCGTGTCCAGGCCCAGGGCCTCCCCCGGGAACTCCATGCCGTCGAGGTCCAGAGACACCCGCACGCGGACGCGCTTGTCAATGGACTCGATGCTGATCCCCGTGAAGCGGACCCGCGCATCCGTCTCTTCCTCCGGCGTCGCTTCCACCTGAGGCGCAGGCGTACCTGCCGACACGGGCTCGGTGGCCGGCTCCTGCGCGGCAGTCCTCTGTGTGAGAATCGGACCAGGCTGCTTGCCGGGCGCGAGCTGGGCAATGCTGATCACGCGCTGATCGACAGGGATGCCGAGCCGCTCTTCCAGAAGATCGCGCACGTCGTACGCGAGATGCCGGGGATTGGGGCCCGGTCGCACGAGAAGGTGGATTTCCCGCGGGTGGCCGTGCACGTCTTCGCGCACGAATGCGCCGATAACGGAGGGAAGCTCACGCAGAACCGCTTCCGCCGCCTGTTTGGTGCCTTCTCTGGTCATGCCCCGCTTGTGTGGAAGCAGCGTACAGGATGCGGGTCGCGCGAGCGCGCGTCAAGACAACCGTCGGCCGCACCCGCGTTTGCCGCGACCCTGCATCCGCTCTACCTTGTGCGGCATGCCGATTGCTCATCTGTCGGTGACTCGCAGCCTGCATTTTGACAACGACGGAGACCCGATGAGAGGCGTGATCATGGCGGGCGGTTTCGGCACTCGCCTGAAGCCGCTCACGATCAATCGGCCGAAGCCGATGGTACCGGTCGCCAACCGTCCCATCATGGAGCATATCGTCGCGCTTCTCCGCAGGCACGGCATTACGGATCTCGTCTCCATTCTCTACTTCCAGCCCGATCACATCACATCGTATTTCGGCGACGGCTCCGCCTTTGGCGTGAACATGCAGTATGTCACGGCCGATGCCGATTACGGCACTGCCGGCGCCGTGCGCAATGCGGGCGACCTGATCCTCGATGATCGCGTGATCGTCATCAGCGGCGACGTCCTCACGGACTTCGACCTCACCGCCGCCATTCGCTCGCACGAGGAGCGGGGTGCGGAGGCGACGATTGCGCTGACACCCGTGGAGAACCCGCTGGCGTTCGGGATCGTCATCGCGGACGAGAGGACGGGAAGGATCGAGAGATTTCTCGAGAAGCCGACGTGGGGCGAAGTGTTCAGCGACACGATCAACACGGGCATCTACATCCTGGAGCCCGAAGCTCTCCGCCGTGTTCCCGCGCAGACGAACGTGGATTTCTCCCGGGACCTGTTCCCGGAGATGCTGCGGGACAGCGCAGGTCTCTACGGTTACGTGGCACACGGGTACTGGCGCGACATCGGCAACATCGATGAGTACCGTGTAGCCCATCGCGATGTGCTCGCGGGCCGGGTCGGGCTGGAGTTCCCCGGCCGGCAGCAGCAACTGGGAGGCGGCACTCTCTGGGCGGATGAAGGAGCGCATACAGGCGAGAACGTGACGGTGCGCGGCACGGCGGTCATCGATCGCGATGCGCGGATCGGTAATGACGTCGTGCTCGAGAACGTCGTTGTGGGCGCGGGCAGTGTGATCGAAGACGGCGCCGAGCTGCGCGATGCGGTGATCTGGGATGGCTGCCGCCTGGGCCGGCGGTCCCGCATTGGCGAGTCGGTGTGCGCGAGCGGCGTGCACATCGGCAAGGGCGCGATTGTACGGGAGAAGTGCATCATATCCGACCACGCGGAAGTCGGGGACTTCGCTGTCGTCGGACCCAACGTGAAGGTATGGCCGGACAAGGTGGTGGAGGAGCGCGCGTCGCTCACGCACTCACTGATCTGGGGCGAGTCGTGGGAGCGCAGCCTGTTCACCGGCGCCCGCGTGAGCGGGATCCCGAATTTCGAGCTGACCCCGGAGATCGCGGCCCGACTCGCCGGCGCGTACGGCGCCATGCTCGGTCCGGGCGCGTATGTGGCGACGTCGCGTGACTCCGACCGCGCATCGCGCATGATCAACCGCGCGCTCATGACGGGATTCATGTCGGCCGGCCTCAACGTCGAAGACCTGCGCGAGATGCCGATCCCCGTGGTGCGCCACGCGGTCCATCACGGCCGCGAGGCGGGTGGCATTCACGTGCGCCGTTCGCCGTTCGATGCGAAGGTCATCGACATCCTCTTCTTCGACAAGGACGGCCGGGACCTGCCGCCGGGGAAGACACAGTCCATCGAGCGGCTGTTTGCACGAGAGGACTTCCCGCGCGCCGGTCCCGAGGGGACCGGTGATATCAACTTCCCGACCCGCATCGTCGAGGGATACCACGAACACTTCCTCGCCGAGATGGAGCCGGGCGCCATTGCGCGCCGGCACTTCAACCTGGTGATTGACTTCGCCTACGGCACTACCGTATCCGTCCTGCCCGGGCTGCTCGGCGCCATGCAGGCCGAGATCGTCAGTCTGAACGCGTACGCGGCGCCCGGCCGGCTCTCGCGTACCGAGCAGGAATTCCAGGAGTCGCTCGACCGGCTGGGCGGTATCGTTCGCTCGATCCGCGCGGACCTCGGGCTGTGGATCGATCCGGGCGGTGAGGTGATCCACCTTATCGACAACACGGGACGCGAACTGGCAGCGGAGCTGATGCAGCTGGTGTTCGTGGAAGTCGCACTCGAACATCTGGGTGTACGCCGCGTGGCCATCCCCGTCACCAGTCCCGCGGCCGTCGCCGATCTCATCCGCGCACACGGCGGTGACGTGCTCTGGACGAAGACCGAGCATCACGCGATGATGGCGAGTGCCGACCAGGCCGACCTCATTGCCGGCACGCGCGGCGAGTTCATCTTTCCGCATTTCATACCGGCATACGATGGCATGTTCGCGGCGGCGCGGCTGCTCCAGGGTCTGGCGGGTTCGGGGGTGCAGCTGAGCGAGCTGGCCGACCGGCACCGGCCGATCTTCGTGCGGCAGGAACGCGTAGCCTGTCCGTGGGGTCGCAAGGGCGCGGTCATGAGGCGACTGATGCAGGAGACGGAGCACGAGAACCGGCAGCTTGTGGATGGCGTGAAGATATGGAAGAGCGAGCGCGAGTGGGCGATGGTGATCCCGCACTCGGACAAGCCGTATTTCGTAGTGACCGTCGAGGCCGTCGACTCGGAGGGCGCAGAGGCGCTGCTCGATCGCTACTCCGGTTACGTGGCCATGTGGCGCGATGAGAGCTGATGGTGACGCCGCGCAGCGCGGCACATCCACGCGGGCGGTGCATGCCGGCGGTGTGCAGCCCGTACCCGGCGGCCCGGTCGTCACGCCGATCCATCAGACGGCGACATTTTTCACCGACGCCGTTCCGTCCGGCGAGGTGCTCTACACGCGGTACGGCAACAATCCGAATCACATCGCACTCGCGCAGAAGCTGAGCGATCTCGAGGGGTCAGAGGACGCGGTAGTGCTCGCGAGCGGAAACGCCGCGTGCGCGCTGTCGCTGCTGTCGGTTACCGGGGCCGGTGGGCATATAGTCGCACAGCGTGAGCTCTACGGCGGTACACTGCGCATCCTGTCGCGGGAGATGCCGCGACTCGGTGTATCGGTGACGTACCTGCCGAGCGCGGCCGGCTGGACGGACGCGGTGCGCGACGAGACGCGGGCGCTCCTGATGGAGGTGCCTGTGAATCCGACACTCCGTGTGCCGGACATGCGCGAAGCAGTCCGCGTCGCGCGTGCAGCGGGGATCCCGGTCATCGTCGATGCGACGTTCGCGAGTCCCGTGAATTTCCGTCCGCTCCAGCACGGCGCCGACCTCGTTTTCCATAGCGCGACAAAATACCTGGGCGGCCATTCCGATCTTACCGCGGGCGTCGTGTGCGGGAGCACCGAGCGCGTGGCGGAGGTGCGGGAGCTGCTCAAGAGCTTCGGTCCGGTGCTCGACCCGCACGCAGTGTGGCTGCTCGAGCGCGGTGTGAAGACACTCGCCGTGCGCATGGCGCGGCACAATGAGAACGGTCTCGCCGTCGCGACTTGGCTCGAACGGCACCCGGCAGTGGAGAGCGTCTTCTACCCCGGCCTCCCGTCGCACCCGGACCACGAGCGCGCGCGTCAGCTTTTCAGCGGCTTTGGCGGTGTCGTATCGCTCATGGTGCGCGGCGGCGATGACGCGGCTCTGGGCGTGACGCAGCGGCTGCGACTCATGTGTGTGGCGCCGAGCCTGGGCGGAGTCGAGACGCTCGTGTCGATGCCGCGCTTCACATCGCACGCCGCGCTTTCCCGCGAGGAACGGCATGAGATCGGTGTTGGCGATGGCTTCATCCGTCTCGCCCTGGGCATTGAGGACAGTGCCGATCTGATCGCCGACCTGGAGCAGGCGCTCGCACCACTGACGGACAGTGCACCCACGGACGTCGCAGAGGCTCTGCCCTGACGATGAGCCGGCCGACGCGGGAGAGTACGGCTCATGGCGGTGGCACGTTCGATGTGGCCGTTGCCGGTGCGGGGCCCTGCGGCATTGCTGTCGGTATCGCGGCGCGCCAGGCAGGTCTGTCCTGTGTCCTGTTCGACAAGAGCTGCGTGGTCGCGTCGATCGCGGGCTACCCGACGTGGATGACGTTCTTCAGTACCGCCGAACGGCTGGAGATCGGCGGTGTTCCGTTCGTTGTTGCCGGTGACAAGCCAACCCGGCGCGAGGCGCTGCGCTATTACCAGCGCCTGGCGCGCGAGTTCGAGCTCGATGTCAGGCAGTATGAGTCGGTCGAGAGGGTGACCCGGCAGGACGCGGGCTTCCGGATCCATACGTGCACGAACGTCGGCGTGGAGCACGAATGCACGGCACGCAACGTCGTCATCGCGACCGGCTACTTCGATTCGCCCAACATGCTGGACATCCCGGGCGAGGACCTGCCGAAGGTATCGCATCGCTACCGCGAGGGGCACGCGTACTATGATCAGGACGTGGTGGTTGTGGGGGGCGGAAACAGCGCGGTCGATGCCGCGCTGGAGCTCCATCACTGGGGTGCCCGCGTCACCATCGTGCACTTCGCGGATGCGCTCGATCCCAACGTAAAACCGTGGGTGCGCCCCGACATAGAGGCGCGACTGCGTGAGGGCGCCATTCAATCGCGTTTCGGCTCGCGCCTCGTCGAGGTCCGTCCGGAGAGCGCCTTGGTCCGGAACGACGCGACGGGCGCCGTCGAGGAGATTCCGAACGACTGGGTGCTTGCCATGACCGGCTACATGCCGGACGGTACACTGCTCCGGGCGCTGGGCGTGGAGTTCGACCCCGTGACCGGAATCCCGCACCACGACCCCGGCACCATGGAGACCAACGTGGAGGGCGTGTTCATCGCCGGAGTGCTCTCCGCCGGCTTCAACGCCAACAAGGTCTTCATTGAGAACGGTCGTGGTCACGGCGACCTGATCGTCCGCCACGTGGCAGGGAAGCTGGCAGGCTGAAGCAGCGTGTGCTGCGCCGCACCGCCGACCCCGGCGAACCGGCCGTCCCCGATTGACACTCTCCGCGTCTGCGGGGTACACTCCCAGTCTGGCATGCGGACCGACCGGGCGGCGCAGGGCCGTCCTTCCGAGGAGGAGATAAATGGCGACAGTTACCGAGATTCCGCCGTTCACGAACGAAGCGTTCATCGACTGGAACGATGCGGACAACGTACGGCAGATGGAGGAGGCTCTGGCGCAGGTGCGCTCGGAGTTCGATCGCACCTACCCCCTGATCATCGGCGGCCGGAAGGTCACGGAGGGCGAGCGCGACACGGCGCACAGCCCCTCGGACCGGAACCTGGTGGTGGGCCGCACGATCCGCGCGACGGCCGAGCAGGCACGTGAGGCGATCGGTGCCGCGGAGGAGGCATTCCGCACGTGGCGCAAGGTGCCCTGGGAGGAGAGGGCGGACTATCTCTTCCGTACCGCAGAGGCGCTGCGGGCACGCCGCTTCGAGTTCGCAGCGATCATGGTATACGAGGTCAGCAAGAGCTGGGTCGAGGCGGACGCCGATGTGGCGGAGCTGATCGACTTCGCGGAGTACTACGCGCGTGAGGCGCTGCGCCTCGGTGGGCCGCAGCCGGTGGTGCAGTATCCGGGAGAGCGTGACGAGATGCGCTACATCCCGCTGGGTGTCGGCGCCGTCATCCCGCCATGGAATTTCCCGGGCGCCATCATGGGCGGCATGACCCTGGCCGCGATCGTCACGGGCAACACCGTGGTGCTCAAGCCGGCTCATACATCCACCATCATCGCGGCGAAGTTCGCCGAGCTGCTGGTCGACGATCTCGGGCTCCCCGCCGGCGTACTCAACTTCGTGCCCGGCCCCGGCTCCGTGATCGGCGATGCGATCGTCGACGATCCGCGCACGCGTTTCATTGCGTTCACCGGCTCGAAGGAGATCGGGATGCGCATTTACGAGCGCGCGGCGAAAGTGCATCCGGGTCAGATCTGGCTCAAGCGGACGATCCTGGAGATGGGTGGCAAGGACGCGATCGTGGTGGACGAGACCGGCGATGTGGACGCGGCCGCACAGGGCATTGTCGCCGCAGCGTTCGGATTCCAGGGTCAGAAGTGCTCGGCGTGCTCACGTGCGATCATCGTCGATGAGGTGTACGATGAGGTCCTCGAGAAGGTCGTCGCGGGAGCCCGGAAGCTGACCCAGGGCGACCCTGCCGATCGCAGCAACTTCATGGGCGCGGTCATCGACGAGAAGGCGTTCGGCAAGATCAGCGAGTACATCGAGATCGGAAAAGAGGAAGGCCGCCTCGTGCTCGGCGGCGATGTCCCCGATCCTGAGGAGTCCGGCGGCTACTACATACCGCCGACGATCATTGCCGATGTAGAGCCGGATGCGCGCATCGCGCAGGAGGAGATCTTCGGTCCCGTTCTCGCGTTCATCCGCGCGCGTGATTTCGATCATGCCATGGAGATCGCGAACAACACCGAGTTCGGCCTGACGGGGGCTCTGTACTCGGAAAAGCGCGAGCGGCTGGAGCGGGCGGCCGACGACTTCCATGTCGGCAACCTCTACCTCAACCGCAAGTGCACGGGTGCGCTCGTCGGCGTCCATCCGTTCGGCGGCTTCAACATGTCGGGCACGGACTCGAAGGCAGGCGGACCGGATTACCTGCTTCTTTTCACGCAGGCGAAGAGCATCGCGGAGAAGATCTGAGACGCGGGAACGGCGCGGGGGCCAGGATCGCGCCCCCGCAAGTCCCGAACACGCGCACGAGCACGTTGCCATTCCCCGTCCGGCGAAGAGGGAAACCCTCGCGTTGCTGGGGGGTAGCTTCCGGGGCTAGATTCCGCGTGTCACCGACCTGGATGGAAGCATGGACACCGTGATGGACCCGCGGCAGAAGATCGAGGACGTCCTGGAGACGATTCGTCCGGCATTGCGTTCGGACGGCGGGGACGTCGAGTTCATTGATTACGACACGGACGAGGGTATCGTGCAGCTGCGGCTGGTCGGTGCGTGCGGGTCGTGTCCCGTCTCGATGCTCACGCTGAAGCAGGGTATCGAGCGGCGTATCATGATGGCTGTCCCTGAGGTCAGGGGCATCCTCGCGTTGTAGGAGAGCGCGCAGGAGTTACATTTGAGACGGCCGGCGCCCGGGCGGGTGGCCGGCCGTTCGTACTTGAACGGAAGTTCGATGACACAGCACAGAGATGCGATAACCGAGCGGGTTCAGGCCGCGCTCGAAGGCGTGATGACCGGCTCCGGCCAGGACGTGGTCGCAAGCGGCCACGTGCAGAACATCGATGTGGACGACGCGGGCGTCGTCCGCTTCCAGTTCCTGCTTCGCCCGGAGGACCCGGGTACACTGGTGCGAGAGGTTCGCAGCACGACGGAGGCAGTGGAAGGCGTCACGAAAGTGAAGATCGACGTGCGACTGCCGAACGCTCCGCAGCAGCAGTCGCGCGGGAAGACGCTGCAGCCGGGGTCGGTGCCGGCGCCCACACCCGATGCGTCGCTGGTGGCGAACATCGAGCACGTCATCGCGGTGAGCTCGGGCAAGGGCGGGGTAGGGAAGTCCACTGTCGCCGTGAACCTGGCGGCGGCGCTTGCAGCTGCCGGCCGGCGCGTCGGCCTCCTGGACGCGGATGTGTACGGCCCCGATGTACCGCTGATGTTCGGTGAGACGCGCAAGCCGAAGGTCACGGGCGAGAAGGGGTCGGAGAAGATCGTGCCGCTGGAGGCGCACGGCGTCAAACTGATGAGTCTTGGCTTCCTGCTCGAGGACGAGCAGCCGGCCATTATGCGCGGCCCGCTCGTTTCGGGTATCCTGAAGCAGTTCCTGGAGCAGGTGGAGTGGGGCGAGCTGGACTACCTGATCGTGGACATGCCGCCCGGTACCGGCGACGCGCAGCTGTCGCTCGTGCAGATCGTGAACCTCGACGGAGCCATTCTCGTCACAACGCCGCAGGACGTCTCGACGGGTGATGTGCGTCGCGCAGTGCGCATGTTCGAGCGGGTGAACACGCGCATCTTCGGCATTGTCGAGAACATGGCGGGCATGGATTGCCCGCACTGCGGCGGCCATATCGATGTGTTCGGGCACGGCGGCGGGCACAAGCTCGCGCATGACATGCACCTGCCGCTGCTCGGCGAGGTGCCGCTCGACCCGCGGGTCCGTGAAGCTGGCGATGCGGGGCGCCCTACGGCCCTTGCGCAGCCCGATTCACCCGCAGGCACGGCGTTCCGCGCGATCGCCGACTCGATCCTCGAAGTGGTCGAAGCAACGCCGGCCGGCGCCGCCGACTAGGATGAGCAGCCCGGCGCCGTTACCCGGAGCGGGACGCCGCGTCACGCTGCTTACGGACTTCGGCACGGCGGACGGCTATGTCGCCGCGATGAAGGGTGTTATCGCGGCGATCAGTCCTGCTGCCGTCATCGATGACGCGTCGCACGACATCGCACCGGGCGACGTCCGTTCCGCCGCCTGGGCGCTGGGCGCTTACTGGCGACTGTATCCGCCCGCGACCGTGCATATCGCCGTCGTGGATCCGGGTGTGGGCAGTGCGCGGCGCGCACTGGCCCTCGAGGTCGAGGAACGCTTCATCATTGCACCGGACAACGGACTCGTCACGGAGGTGCTGCTCGGCTCCGAGCCCACCCACGCCGTCGAGATCCGAAATCTCCCGCTGCTGCACGGCGACATATCGGCAACGTTCCACGGCCGCGACGTTTTCGCCCCTGCGGCCGCTCTCATCCTGTCCGGTCTGCCATTGCCCGAGGTCGGACCTCCCGTCACCGATCCGGTGCTTCTGGCCGCTACTCACCCGGTCCGCGACGGCGACACCATAGTCGGCTCTGTGGTGCACGTCGATCGTTTCGGCAGCCTGATTACCGACATTCCCGGCGCGGCGGTCAACGGCGGCTTTGTCGAGGTCGAAGGAGGGAGCCAGGTGCCCGTCATGCGCACCTATGCCGACGTGCAGAGCGGGGAGGGTCTGGGCCTGATCGGGTCGCGCGGATTCGTGGAAGTGTCCGTCAGGGATGGGAGCGCTGCCCACGCGCTCGGCGTCGGACGCGGTGCGACCGTTATGTGGCGACCAGGTCACACCGCGTCCGGGTAACTGCCCGACTCCGCCGGTACGTGCCGCGGCCGGTCAGCTCTCCAGCCAGGCGCGGTCTTCCGCCGACAGCTTCTTCTGCTTCGGCGCAAGCAGCCTGACCACCACGTAGCCCACCAGCAGGATCGGCAGCACCTTGAACAGCAGACCTACTGCGAGGCCGAGTACGGCGCCGACGACGGAGAGCACCACCAGCGCGACCATGCCCACGATGAAGAGTGTGAGAAGTGTAGAGATCATTGCTGCCTCCGTCGTTGGTTAAGAATCCACCCACTCCACCCGGATCGATCCCAGTGCGGCCTCGATCTCGAGGGAGAGCTTGTGCGTTGCCTTGTCCCAGTTCTCCGAGTAATACACGTCGCCGCGCTTCGTGAGCCGCTGGCTGTCGAATGACGCGAGCATGCCATCCTTCACCACGCGCACACCCAGCCCCGTGGGCACCCGCAGCGTGAGCGAGCCGAGGCCCATCTCGATCGATGCGTTCATGTCCTGCTTCCACTCACCCGTGAAGTCAAGGATCACCTCGCCGACGCCGCCCTGCAGGGTCAGCCGTGGCGTGTTCAGGTTGCCCAGACCGGTCGCCTCGAACCGCGCGGCTCCGACTTCCACCTCGAACTGCCGGCACTCCTCGGCGTTCGGCGAGGACACGCTCAGCATCGTCCGGCTTGCACCTGTGTGCACCTCGGCGCTGCGTACGCGAATGCCGCCCAGCTCGATCGTCGCGTCGGCTGCGCCGAACGCGAGCTCCAGATCCACCGGCACCTGCGGGCTGAGCCGCAGGTCGAGCAGACCTTCCTTCAGGTTGCGGCCCCGGACGTTGTTGCCCTCGATGCCGAAGTGAACACGACCGTTAGAATACGTGACCTTCGGCGTGAACGCGTCTGCGTCGTACCGCAGGTTGGCTCGGTAGAGTGTGCCCGCCGATGCCGGTGCGATATTCAGCCGGCCGGCGCCGTACTCGACATCGACCCTGAGATTGTTCTCACCGGCCGCCTGCCGTGAATAGGACGTCGTATGCCAGTCCTGCCCGTGCAGCGCGGCGGGGGCGAGCAGTGCGAGCGCCGTAATGGTGGCCGCGAGCGCGATCTGAACGAGCGCCCTGTGATATGCATCGCGCGTGTCCGCTTCGCCCCGCGTCGCGGCGGCGGTGGCTCGCATCTGTCCCGTGCGAATCTCAGACACCTGCTTCCTCCTGCGTGAACAGATCACGCTCGGCGGTGGTGCCATCGGCGCGCACGGGGTTCTTGCCGCCGCGCGAGATCATCACGGCGCCGAGGCCGATCGTCACCACGACGACCGTGGTGGCGAAGCCGAGGAAGATCAGGATGCCCCGGATGAAGTCGAGCCACGGTCCGGCCATGTGCACTACCTGACTCGCCAGGAAGAGCGCCAGCAGAATGCCGATGCCGGAGAGCAGGAAGTAGTACGAGTTGCCACGCTGGAACCAGTCGGTCACATAGAAACGCCGCTCCGCGAACGCCTCACCGGCTGCGTGCGCCACACCGATGTAGCCGAGCAGCAACGCCAGCACCACCGCCACCGGGAAGCCGGGTACCCACACGAGCAGGCCGGGAATGCCGATGACGGAGATCACGAGCGCGATGATACCGAGCACGAACGCGGGCACGATCAGGAACGAGGCAGCCAGCCCCACCAGGAAGCTGCGACCGGGCGCATGCCGCGCCGTGTCGGCCACACCCTCGATGTACTTGCGGCCGCCGAAGAAGATCACGGCAAACCCGATCCCGAACAGCACGACGTAGGTCACGAGGATCGAGAAGATCCCTGCAATACCTTCCGTGATGCGGTGGAACGGATTGCGGTTGCGTGAGGACCGCTCGACCATGCTGCGCTCGGGCTGCGCCTCGAGCTCGTTCACCATCTGTTCGAGCTCGCCGATTCGCTCGACCAGTCGCGTGACGCTGTCCGTATTGGGTACGGCCGGCACCGCGATGATGGCGCTGCCGTCCGCCTGGGCGCCCGGCATCAGCGCTGCGTCGAGTGCGCTGTCAATGCGCGCACCCATGTCGCCATCTGCCGACCACTCGAAGAGCAGCTGTGGCAGATCCGCGGACGACGCATCCATCGCACGCTGCAGAAGGTCCCGCCACTGACGATCGAGGGCGCTGCCGCGCTGGGCATCGCCGACGCGCGTGCCGTTGATGAACACGCCGCCATCGCGGATCGCGATGTCCAGGTTGCGGTCGCCGGAGAGCTCCAGGCTGAGAGCCGCCTCGGCACCCGACATGGAGAACTCGCTCGACTGAACGCTCGAGAGCGTCTGGGCCGCGAGCGGAGCGGACCCGGCAAAGAGGAGCAGTCCGGCGCCGGCGGACAGGCGGGCGAGCCGGTTAGAACGAGTAGAGAGCATAATCTGATTCCCTCGACGGCGAGCGGAACAGGTTGCGATAAAGGACCCAGGTCGAGACGACCGTCATGGTGCCGGCACCGGCGAGTATGGC
>DATHUY010000151.1 GCA_035461765.1 Longimicrobiales bacterium | reverse complement strand
GCTGCGCAGCGGGCGTCCGCCGAAGAAGGTCAACGTCCAGCTCGGCGGTGTGGTCCTCAATCAGGAGGCCATACAGGCGGTGTGGGAGGTGAACGCACAGGACCTCCTCGTGGGCGACGAACCGGAATGAGAAGCGGCCGGGGCTGACATTCGCCCCGCCGCTTCCATCTGCCGCCTGTCGAGATCCCCGCTCGTGAACGGGGGGCGCCTGGCTACATCCGGGCGCGCGAGTTCGTGATCACCTTCTTGATCCGCTTCTGTCCCGCCCAGACGCGCTCGTTCGACTGGAGATCCACGAGCGTCGCATCGATCTGGTAGAACACCACGCGCTCGCGACCCTCGCGGTCCTCGATCGCCTCGATATTCCCCTGCAGCATGTACCGTGCGCCGGTCTCCTGCGCCATCCTGGCCCGCGTGTCCGCGCGTGCATTCTCCTGCTGATCGCGCCGCTCGTCGCGTACCTCTTCGCGCTCGTCCGGACTGGCCACGACGCGCACGGCCCCCGAATTGACATAGGCGCGCTCGAGGTCCTTCACGAACGTGTTGACCGCGATGTGCTCCATCGTGCGATTGCGGAAGCCGCCGACAATGACGACCGGCGCCTCACCGCCGTTCGTCTCGCTGTAGCGGCGCAGCCACGGCTCGGTCAGGCTGGAGCTGATCAGCTCGTTCGCGACCAGGCGCGAGTCGGTGTCGTTCCAGCGGCCGGACAGGTCGGTGACCGCGTCCGGGTCGATGCGCGTCACCTGCTTGCTGGCGCACGCGAGCGGCAGGAACGCCGCCGCGGCGAGGATGGCGGCGCGCGCGAGGCGCGGAAACCGCTGACGTCCTGACATATCGTGCCTCCGTGGGCTCGGTCGGCCGCTCCATTGCGGCCGTGGCTGTGGTACGGGGAGCCGTGTGTTCGCTTCTACACACGGCCGCCGCGGAAAGTTCGTCGGTGCTGAACTCCCTGCGCCACGGGCGTCAAGTGGTTGCGCCCGTGACGCTGCCGCGGCGATAATAGGCGCGAGGTCGCGCCCCCGCACACGTGTCTTACGGCAGAGTCCCGGCATGCGTTCCGAGATCACCACTCCTGAAGTACTGACCGACGAGAGCGCAGTCGAGCTGTCGCTGCGGCCGCAGCGGCTCGCCGAGTTCATCGGTCAGCCGAAGATCAAGGAGAGCCTGCGCATCGCGATCGATGCGGCCATGGGCCGGCGCGAGTCGCTCGACCACCTCCTGTTCCACGGGCCGCCCGGCCTGGGCAAGACCACGCTCGCGATGCTCATGGCGCGCGAGCTCGGCGTCAACATCAAGACCACGTCCGGCCCTGTCCTCGAGAAGGCCGGCGATCTGGTCGGCATCCTCACGAACCTCCGTGAGGGCGACATCCTCTTCATCGACGAGATCCACCGGCTGCGCCCGATCATCGAGGAGTTCCTCTACCCGGCGATGGAGGACTACCGTATCGATATCCGGCTCTCGGAGGGACCGAAGGCCCAGACCGTGACGATGCCGGTCGAGAAGTTCACGCTCGTCGGCGCCACGACGCGTTTCGGTCTGCTTACGCCGCCCATGCGCGCCCGGTTCGGCATCGTACAGCGCCTCAATTTCTATTCGCCCGAGGAGCTCACGGAGATCATCACGCGCAGCGCCGAGATCCTGAACGTCGAGTGCACTCGCGATGGCGCCGTCGAGATCGCACGCCGCTCGCGCGGCACGCCGCGCGTCGCCAACCGCCTGCTGCGCCGGGTCCGTGACTTCGCGCAGGTGCGCGCGCAGGGCGTGATCACCGCTGATGTCGCAGGCGAGGCACTGCTGCTGCTCGATGTCGATGAGTATGGTCTCGACGAGATGGATGCGCGCATCATCAAGAGCATCATCGAGCACTTCGATGGCGGACCGGTCGGTCTGACGACACTCGCGGTCGCTGTCGGCGAGGATGCCGGGACCCTCGAGGAGGTCTATGAGCCGTTCCTCATCCAGAACGGCTTCCTCATGCGCTCGCCGCGCGGCCGCGTCGCTACGAACAACGCGTATCGCAGGTTCGGCTACACGATTCCGCCCGCGCGCCTCGGCAGCGAGTCACAGGTCAACCTGTTCGAGGCATGATCCAGATCGTCTGCCTCAGTCCCGCGGACCGGCGCCTGCTGTGCGCCCGCTTCGACGAGCACGGCAACTCGCATCGCCGGATGTTCGATGCGCTCGTCGACCAGGGTGCCGATGATGCGGGCGCCCGGCTCCTGGCTCTGCGCACCATGGAAAAACGCTACAACCTGGACCTCGCGGAGATCTGCGCGCGCCATGCGCGACGCAACCACGGCAGCACGCACCCGATCGAACGGCTCGTACTCGAGTTCATCACGGAAGAGCGGCACATGGAGAACGAGACGCAGCTCTGGATCATGCCCGAGCGCGTGCGTCAGGTGCGTGACCTGATGGATGGACGGCTCGTGGGTGAGGCGGAATCCTGAACGTCAGTGCCTGAACGTGCGCCGCTCACTACCTCTTCGTTCGATTACGACCTGCCTCCCGAGCTGATCGCCAGCTATCCCGCGACCGAGCGCGATGCCAGCCGCCTGCTCATCGTGCGCCGGGACCGCGACACGTTCGAGCACGCCACCTTCCGCGATATCATCGATCTGTTCGAGCCGGGCGATGTCCTCGTACTGAACGAGACACGCGTATTTCCCGCCCGTCTGCTCGGCAGCCGCGCCGGTGGCGGCGCAGCAGAGATCGTGCTGCTGCATCCAGCGGGCGAGACCCCGGAGTCCGCGGCGCCCGGGGCTTCCGGCGGCAGGGCCGGGACCAATCAGCCGGCATCCGACCTGAACGCGGCGGCATGGCCGCGTGAGTGGGCGGCGCTCGTGCGACCAGGCGCCCGGCTCCGGGCCGGCCGCACCGTCCGTATCGCGGATGACCTGCACGTCGAGATCCTCGAGGTGCTGGCGGATGGTACACGGCGCGTGCGCCTGAATACACAGGGTGACGTGAGGCGCGCGATCGAACGCCATGGACGCATGCCGCTGCCGCCGTACATCGAACGGGAGGCGGAGGCGACGGACGCAGAACGGTACCAGACCGTGTATGCGCGCAGCGAAGGCTCCGTTGCCGCTCCCACCGCAGGCCTCCACTTTACACCCGCCCTGCTGGCGGCAATGCGCGCCCGGGGCGTGGAGATCGCACGGGTGGTGCTGCACGTCGGCGTCGGTACGTTCCGTCCTGTCGAGGCGGAGGACCCGGCCGACCACCCCATGCACGAGGAGTGGTACGAGGTGACGGAGGCAGAGGCGGTGCGGATGAATGCGGCGCGGCGCGCGGGCGGCCGGCTGTGGGCGGTCGGTACCACAGTCACCCGCACGCTCGAGAGCGCGGCCGATGAAGCGGGCGTCATCCAGGCGGGCTCCGGCTGGACGCGTCTCTTCATCCGCCCTGGCTATGACTTCAAAGCGGTCGATGCACTCATCACGAACTTCCATCTGCCCCGATCGACACTCCTCATGCTCGTCAGCGCGTTCGCCGGCTACGAGCGTACCCGCGCCGCATACGATGAGGCCATCCGCGAGCGCTACCGCTTCTATTCGTATGGCGACGCGATGGCGATCCTCTGATGTTCGAGTTCGTCATCGATCACGAGGACGGGCCGGCGCGCGCGGGCCGCTATCAGCTGCCGCATGGCGTCGTCGAGACTCCCGCGTTCATGCCGGTCGGCACACAGGCCACCGTGAAGACGCTGTCGCACCAGGACCTGCGCGAGCTGGGCGCGCAGATCATGCTCTCGAACACGTACCACCTCTACCTGCGGCCCGGTCACGACATCGTCGAGCAGCTCGGCGGGCTGCACGGCTTCATGAACTGGGAACGGCCGATCCTCACCGACTCCGGTGGATTCCAGGTCTTCAGCCTCGCCGCCAGCAACCGCATCCGCGAGGATGGCGTGCTGTTCCAGAGCCACATCGATGGATCACGCCACCTGTTCACGCCCGAGCGCGTCATGGACGTGCAGCACGCGCTCGGAGCCGATATCATCATGGCGTTCGACGAGTGTCCGCCCGGCCAGTCCAGCCGGGACGCCGCGCTGGCGGCGCACGAGCGCACGCTGCGCTGGCTGGAGCGGTGTCGCGTGCGGTTCGCGGACATCCAGGCGGAGCACGGCACGTGGGAGCGTCAGACGCTGCTGCCCATTCTGCAGGGATCGGTGTATAACGACCTGCGGATCGACGCGGCCCGCCGCACGCTCGAAGCGGGCAACTGGCACGGCATTGCCGTCGGCGGGTTGTCCGTCGGCGAGCCGAAGCCGAAGATGTATGCGATGCTCGAGGCGCTCGAGCCGGTGCTGCCGCAGCGCCTGCCTCGATACCTGATGGGCGTCGGCTATCCGGACGACCTGGTCGAGGCGATCCGGCGCGGCATCGACCTGTTCGACTGCGTGGCGCCGACGCGCAACGGCCGCAACGGCACGGCATGGGTTCGCGACGGCGGTCAGGTCAATACGAAGGCGGCGCGGTTCAAGCTGGACGAGCGGCCGCTCGACCCGACGTGCGACTGCTTCACGTGCCGCACATACAGTCGTGCGTACATCCGGCACCTGATCGCAGCCGGTGAGCAGCTCGGCATGCGTCTCGTGTCGCTGCACAACGTGCGTTTCCTCATTCGCATCGCCGATGACGCACGCGCGGCAATACGGGACGGCCGACTGGAAAGCTGGGCCGATGAATGGCTGCTGCGGTGGCGCGGTGAGTCCAGCCACGCGTCCGATCGCGTAACACAAACCTGAACGGAGTCCACAAAAATGTCAGGACAGTTCCTCGCACTGGCACTGCTGCAGCAGCGCCCTGCTGGTCAGGGCATGACGATCATGCTGATCTACATCGTGTCCTTCGGCCTGATCGCGTGGCTGCTGCTGATCCGGCCGCAGCGGAAGATGCAGCAGCAGCATCAGCAGATGCTGTCTGCGCTCAAGCGCGGTGACGAGGTCATGACGGAGGGCGGCATTATCGGGACGGTCGTGCACATGACCGACGATCGTGTCACCCTGAAGTCGGGGGAGAACACGCGCGTGCTCGTCGCGCGGATCAAGATCGCGCGCGTGATCAGCGGCCCGGAGACCACAAGCTGAGATGGCTGTACGAAAGCTTCGTTTCATGGGTGACCCGGTGCTGCGCGAGAAGGCGGCGCCCGTGGATGGCATAACCGCCGATATCCGTACGCTCGTCGCCGACATGTTCGATACGATGTATGCCGAAGAGGGCGTGGGCCTCGCCGCGCCTCAGGTCGGCGTGGCCGATCGTGTGATCGTCGTCGATCCGCGCGACGAGGACATCGAGCCGTTCGCGCTGATCAATCCGGAGATCGTGCATTTCGGTGATGATCTCGAGCGCGACGAGGAAGGCTGTCTGAGCATACCGGGCCTCAAGGAGATCGTCGAGCGGCCGGCGACGTGCCGCGTCGAGGCCATCAACATGGATGGCAACCGCATCACCATCGATGCCGACGGACTCCTGTCACGGATCCTTCAGCATGAAGTCGATCATCTCGATGGCATCCTCTTCCTGGATCGTGTCAGCGCACTCAAGCGGAAGCTGCTGTTGAAGCGCTGGCAGAAGGTGAAGCCGGACTGATGCGCATCCTGTTCTGGGGTACGCCGGATTTCGCCGTGCCGTCGCTGCGCGCGCTGCTCGGCGAGGGCCACGACGTAGTGGGCGTGGTGACGCAGCCCGACCGGCCGGCGGGGCGCGGTCGCACCGTGCGCCTCTCGCCGGTCAAGCTCGTGGCGCAGGACGAGGCCCTGCCCGTGCTCCAGCCGGAGAGTGCGCGCGGCGACGACTTCCTGACCGTCATCCGCGCCCTGGAGCCGGAGCTGTCGGTAGTGGTGGCGTACGGCCAGATCCTTAAGCGCGAGGTGCTCGATGTGCCGTCGCTCGGATCGCTCAACGTGCACGCATCGCTGCTCCCCGACTTGCGGGGTGCGGCGCCGATCAACTGGGCGATCCGGCTGGGCCACCAGGATACCGGTGTGACGATCATGCGCATGGTCGAGCGCATGGACGCCGGTCCGATCCTGCACCAGGTGGTGGAGCCGATCGGTGAGGAGGAGACCGGCTCGGACCTGTGGGTGCGGCTGAGCGAGATCGGTGCGGAGGCGCTGATCGAGGCGCTGGCGCTCATGGAGCTCGGCGAGATCTCGGAACGGGAACAGGACGAGTCGCGCGCGACGTACGCGCCGCGCATCACGCGTGAAACCGCCCGCGTAGACTGGCATGACAACGCGGTCGCCATAGGCCGCCAGATTCGCGCAATGGATGCAGTGCCGGGTGCCTGGACGTCGCACCGCGGAAACGACCTCAAGCTGTTCCGCCCCCTGCCGGAGCCGGACTACGCGCACGACGCGAAGCCGGGCACCGTGCTGCACACGGACGGAACCGATGACGCCGAGGGGATGCGCGTCGCGTGCGCGACCGGCGCCGTGCTGGTCCGCGAGGTGAAGCCTGCCGGTAAGCGCCGCATGAATACCGCCGAGTGGGTGCGCGGCCGGGGCATCGAGGCGGGGGACCACCTCCATTGAATCCGCTGCCGCGACTGCATCTCATTACCGATGATGTCGTGCTCGCGGATCCGCGGTTTCCGGATACGGCCGAACGTGTTCTCGAGTGCTGCGGCAGGACGGTGGCATTGCACGTGAGGGCCCCTTCGGCCACTGGCGCGCAGCTCCATGCGATCGCTGCGCGACTCCAGACCGCGGCGCTGCGCGCGGGCGCCTGGCTGCTCGTCAACGACCGCGTGGACGTCGCCATGGCCGTGCGCGCGAACGGCGTACAGCTCGGCGCCCGCTCGCTGCCTGTCGCGGATGCGCGCGCACTGCTCGGGACCGGCGCGCGCATCGGCTGCTCCGTCCACGGCGTGATGGAGGCCCTCCAGGCGGAGGGCGACGGAGCGGATTTCGTCGTGCTGGGTACCATCTTCGAGTCCGCGTCGCACGCCGGCCGTGCGGCCGCCGGCACGCGGCTGGTGCGAGACGCGGCAACCCGGACGGTGCTGCCCGTGATCGCGATCGGTGGTATTACCCCTGCCCGCATCGCCGACGTGGCAGATGCCGGCGCGCATGGGGCGGCGGTGCTCGGCGGCCTGTGGCGGGCTGGTGATCCGGCGGCCGCGGCTGCGGATTACGTCGCGGCGGCACAGGCGGCCTGGCCGCAGCAGAATTCGGATGACCTACACGATGGCAGGACCCGATGATGACGGTGACCGTAAATGGAGAAAATCGCGAGATTGCGCCGGGCACGACGGTGAGCGAGCTGCTGGCCGGGCTCGGTCTGCATCCGCGTCTGATCGTAGTCGAGCACAACCGCGAGATCCTCGATCGCACGTCGTTCGACATGACCGAGCTGAACGCGGGCGACAATCTGGAGTTGGTGCACTTCGTGGGGGGCGGATGAGCAGTCAGACAATGGACAGGCCCGATGCGGCGTCGCTGGATTCGCCGTTCGTCATAGCCGGACGCACGTTCAACTCGCGCCTGATCGTCGGTACGGGCAAGTACCGCACGAACGATGAGATGGTGCGCGCGATCGATGCGTCGGGCGCCGAGATGGTGACGGTCGCCGTACGTCGTGTCGATCTCGATCGCACGAAGGAAGAGGGGATCCTCTATCATCTCGACCCGGAGCGCTATTTCCTGCTGCCGAACACCGCGGGCTGCTATACTGCCGAGGACGCGATCCGCTACGCGCGGCTGGGCCGTGCGGCGGGCATGAGCGACTGGGTGAAGCTCGAGGTGATCGGCGACCAGCGTACGCTGCTGCCCGATGGCGCCGCGACGCTCGAGGCGGCGAAGGTGCTCGTTGCGGAGGGGTTCCAGGTCCTCGCGTACACCAACGAGGACGTCATTACGGCGCTTCGGCTCGAGGAGGTCGGCTGCGCGGCCGTCATGCCGCTCGCGAGCCCGATCGGCAGTGGTCTCGGTCTCGTCAATCCATACTTCATCCGTGAGATCAAGTCGCGACTGTCCTGTCCCGTCATCGTCGATGCCGGCGTAGGTACTGCCTCCGACGCCGCACTGACGATGGAGCAGGGCGTGGACGGCATCCTGATGAACACGGCGCTGGCCGAGGCGCAAGACCCGGTGCGCATGTCGCTCGCGATGCGACTCGGCGTCCAGGCGGGCCGCCTCGCGTTCCTCGCCGGCCGCATGCCGCGCCGTGAGGTAGCCGTGCCGTCGTCGCCCGTCACCGGCATGATCGACTGACGGGAGTGACCGCGCCGACCACCGGACGGGTCGCCGCGCTCGAGACGCTGCGGGCGGTCCGGGATGGCGCACTCGCGGACCGCGCCCTCGACGCCGCGACCCGCCGGCTGGACCCGCGCGACCGCGCGTGGACCCACGAGCTCGTCTACGGCACCTTCCGGCTGCGCGGGCGCCTCGATCACCACCTCTCCCGGCACTCCAGCCGGCCGCTCGGCGCGCTCGATGCCGATACGCTCGATATCCTCCGGCTCGGCGCCTATCAGCTGCTCGAGATGGACGGCGTCCCCGATTACGCCGCCGTGTCCGCGTCGGTCGATCTCGCGAAGCGATTCGTGCGACGGTCAGCCGGCTTCATCAATGCGGTCCTCCAGTCCTTGCGTCGCGCGCCCGCGGCATCGACCTTCCCCTCGCTGAAGCAGGACCCCGTAGCGCACCTGACCACGTGGGGCTCACACCCGCGGTGGCTGGTCGAGAGGTGGGTCGCGCGCTACGGAGCCGACGGCGCGCGGCGGCTGACGGAAGCGAACAATTCGCGCCCGCAGCTGTATCTCCGCGCACTCGGCGAGGACGTGCCCGGTGCGGCGGCGGCGCTGGCGCGTGCAGGTGTCGAGACCGAGCCCTTCGACCTGCTGCCGCGCGCGCTGCGTATGACCGCCGGCACGGTGGCGGCAGCTCTGGAAGCGGCGCCCGTCATCGTGCAGGATCCAGCCGCCGGGCTGGTTGTGAGCTTCGCCGGCGACGTCCCGTCACGGGTCGTGGACCTGGCCGCGGCGCCCGGCGGTAAGACGCTTGCACTGGCGTGCGACCTGCCCGATCCGGACCGGTTGGTGATCGGGGCGGATGTATCGCCGCGGCGACTGGCGCGGCTTCGCGAGAATGTCGCTCGTCTGGGGGCGCTCGCGCAGAATGTCGTGCCGGTCGTAGCCGATGGCCGGGCGCCGCCGTTCCGCGCTGCGGACCTGGTGCTGCTCGATGCACCGTGTACCGGCACCGGCACGTTCCGCCGGCATCCGGATGGCCGGTGGCGCCTGCAGCCCGGCGATATCGCCAATCTCGCGGAACTGCAGGCGCAGCTGCTCGATGCGGCCGCGCCGCTCGTGGCGGCGGACGGCGTGCTCGTGTATGCGACATGTTCGCTCGAAGAGGAAGAGAACGAGGCACAGGTGGAGGCGTTTCTGGAGAGGAACAGCGATTTCATGCTCGCGCCCGGCCAGGCGGTCGCGGAGGTCGTCGGCGCGGACGGTATGCTGCGCGTGTTGCCGCACGAGCACGGCGTCGATGGCGCATTCGCGGCGCGGCTGCGCCGCCGTTCGTGAGCGTGACACGTGCTGGGTGATTCCGTCCGACGGCGTCAGCCGAAACGGCGCGTCCCGCGCACTGATGGGGACCGCGGCCCGCGCGGCGAGCGCAACTGGAAACGGCTCCTGGCCGGGTTGGCCGCCGCGCTCATTCTGCCCTTCGTGATCGGATACGTGGTCGCGGTCTACGTCATGTTCCCGCCGACCGAGGTCAGTGGCAGCGGTACGCCGACGCCAGACCTCATCGGTCGTACGACCACCGAAGCGGAGCGTGAGCTGGTGGCGGCGGGGCTCGGCGACATGGAGATCACAGAGCTGCCCCACCCGGACGCGGAGGCGGGCACCGTAATCGCCCAGAGCCCCCTGCCCGGCCAGCAGCTGCGCCCCGGCGCCGGCGTGCGGGTTGCGCTGAGCAGCGGACCGGCCCGTGTGCTGGTCCCCGACGTGCTCGGGTTCAGCGCCGAGCGGGCGGAGTCGATGCTCACCCGCGCTGGCTTCACCGTCGTCCGGTCCGATCAGGAGAGCCCGGCTCCGGTGGGGCGCGTCATCCGGACCGATCCCGGCCCGGGCGAGCCGCGGGCCCTGCCGGCGGAGATCACGCTCATTGTGAGCTCGGGTCCGCCCGCGGTTACGGATCCGGGAGCGTTCCCCGATTCGGCTGCCGCACCGGATACCTCGGCCGTGCCGCGCTGACGGCGCGTCCCGGATCCGTGCGCGCTCCGATCGGCCGACGATCCGCTCCGGTGCCTTCTCCGTTATCTTTCATGGCTGATCACGTGAGAGCGGAGCTGACGCGGCAGGGATGAAGACACGCAAGCGCATCGTAACGGCAACATTGATCGGCGTGGTCGCAGTGCTGTCGGCGCTGATCTGGATCAACCGCGATCAGTTCACGCCGCTCGACATTGGCAGTCGCGCTCCTGATTACCGCGCCCGCACCCTCGATGGCGACACGATCTCGCTCTCCAGCTTTGCCGGCAACGTCGTCGTGCTCAATATCTGGGCGACGTGGTGTCGCCCGTGCGTCATCGAGATGCCCGCATTGCAACGGCTGCACGAGGAGTTGGGCGAAGACGGGCTGCGCGTCGTCGCCGTCAGTGTGGATGCGCCGCCCGGCGTCGTCGGCGCATTCGGCGAGGCCGGCGGCAACGTGAGGGAGTTCGTGGAAGAGCTCGGCCTCACGTTCACCGTGCTGCACGACCCGTCGGGCCGCATCGAGTCGCGCTATCAGGTCGCCGGTCTGCCCACCACGTTCGTCATCGATCGTGATGGCAGGATCCGCCGCAAGGTGCTCGGTGCCAGGGAATGGGATGAGGCGCCGCTCGCCGATGAGATCCGTCAGCTCGTGGAGGACTGAGTGCTGCGTCGCGTCATAGAGTGGGCCACCAACGACTGGGCGCTCAAGCTCACCGCGCTCGTCCTCGCGTTCCTCATGTGGATCACCGTCCGCGCCGATGAGCCCGGCCAGTGGAGCTGGGAAGTACCCGTGCGCGTAGTCAACAACGATGCCGACTGGGTCGTCACGGGACCGCCCGTCCCCGCCGAAGTGACGCTCTACCTGCGCGGACCGTATCGTGAGCTGCTGCGCGCTTCCTCCGACATGCCGGAAGTCATCGTGCCGGTAGCTCCGGAAGAGGTCACGGACTCGACCGAGGTCTTTCAGCTTCGCAACAGCTGGGTGAGCCTGCCGAGCGGCACCGATCGGGTCGAGGTCATCCAGCTCCTGCCCAGCAGCGTGCGCATCCCGTTCGACCGGATAGGCACGCGGATCATCCCGGTCGCAGCACCACTGATCGGGGAGCCGCCTCCCGGCTACGAGCTGATCGGCGACATCGTCATCGAGCCCGTGGCCGTGCGCGCGGCCGGCGCCGGGCGCGCCATCGCACGCATGGATTCGGTGCGCCTGCCGCCGATCGACCTGCGCAGCGTGCGTACCTATGACACCCTCGAGCTCACCATCGACACCATCGGCAGCGGCCTGATCATCTCACCTCGCACCGTGCGGGTGTTCGTGCCGGTCGGTCCCGTCGCGGGTGATACCGCCGTGACACCCATTGTGCCGCGCGGCTCCCGGCCGCCACCCCGCGACTGACGTGAACAGCCCGCTCGTCCTCGCCATCGAGACATCGTGTGATGAGACGTCGGCCGCCGTCCTGCGCGCGCCGCGCGAGCTGCTGGGCCATGTGATCCTGTCGCAGGACGTGCACGCCATCTATGGCGGCGTCGTCCCGGAGATCGCGTCGCGCCAGCACCTCACCGCGATCGACGATGTCGTCGCCAGCGCTCTCCGCGAGGCCGGCGTCAGCCTGCGCGACATCGATGCGGTCGCGGCCACGGCCGGACCCGGTCTCATCGGTGCGCTGCTCGTTGGACTGACGTACGCGAAATCCCTGGCGTTTGCGCTCGACCGGCCGTTCGTGGCGGTGCATCATATGGAAGCACATCTCTTTGCCACTGAGCTCGAGCACCGTGACGCGCACCCGCCGTTCATCGGCCTGCTCGTCTCCGGTGGCCACACGATGCTGCTCTGGGTGCCGGAGTGGGGCCGCTACGAACTGCTCGGCGAGACGCGGGACGACGCCGTCGGCGAAGCGTTCGACAAGGTCGCGAAGATCCTCGGACTCGGCTATCCGGGAGGGCCGGAGATCCAGCGCGTGGCGGCGGACGGCGACCCGAAGGCTTTCGCTTTCCCACGCCCGATGCTCGCATCGAATCAGACGCCCGCCGACGCCGATTACTACTCGTTCTCGTTCAGTGGCCTGAAGACCGCCGTGCTCACGCGCGTGCGCGACCTGGAGGCGCGTGGCGAGCTCGAGGACCGGCGTGCCGATGTGGCCGCATCGTTCCAGGCCGCGGCCGTGGCCGTGCTCGTCGCCAAGGTCGTGCGCGCGGTAAATGAGAAGGAGTGCTCGCGTGTGGTGCTCGGCGGCGGAGTCGCCGCCAGCCGCGCGCTCCGTGCCGCGCTCGCAGCGGCCCTGCCGGACGGCCAGCTGTACAGCCCGTCCATCCGGCTGGCGACGGACAACGCGGCCATGATCGCACGCGCGGCCGTGTACCATCTCGAACGCGGTCACCGTGCGGGCCTGGACGTGTCCGCGCGCTCCGACCTGACGTTCCCGGGCATGTCGCGACGGGACGGGGTGGCCGCCTGATGCTGAGCATGCTGCACATCTCCGACCTGCATTTCGGCAAGCCGTATGTCGAGGAGGTCGGCGAGGCCGTCGTTCGCGCCGCGCAGGAGATGGCGGTGGACGTGATCGTTGCGAGCGGCGACTTCACGCAGCGTGCACGGCGCGAGGAGTACCAGCAGGCGCGTGCGTTCCTGGACCGGCTGCCGAACCTGCCCATCGTAGTCGTGCCGGGTAACCACGACGTGCCGCTGTACCGCGTGTTCGAGCGCATCATGGCACCGCACCGGCTCTACAGGGAATACATCTCACCGGAGCTGGACACGGTCCATCATCTGGAGAATGCGGTGATCGTCGCGCTGAACTCGACGAGTCCGCTGACGGCGATCACCAACGGCAGGCTGGACAGCCGTCAGCTCGAGTTCTGTGCTCGCGCGTTCGACGCCGTGCCCGAAGGCACCGCGCGCATCGTCGTTACGCATCATCACCTGGCACCAGCGCCCGATTACGAGGGTGGCCAGGTCATGCCGCGCGCGAAACGGGCAATGGACTGCTTTTCGGAACTGGGTGTCGAGATGGTACTCGGCGGTCATCTGCACCGCGCCTACATCGGCAACTCGCTGGATGTCTATCCGGGCAGGGACCGTGAGCACGGCATCATCATAGTGCAGTCCGGGACGACCACGTCACGGCGTGGCCGCGCTCGGGAACGGGAGAAGAACACGCTGAATCTGGTGCGTATCGGCGAGGATCGCATTCGCATCACGCACTACATGTACTTCGACGACCTGTTCGGATTCGCGCCGATCAGCCGTCACGTCTTTCCACGACCCGGCCGCCATTACCTCGACGACAAGGGGGCGGTGGAGGAGGGGATCGCGCTGGCCCCGCCGGTCGGAGTCCCTGAGTCCGTACCGATCGAGCCACCGCCGGACGCGGACTCCGCGGAGAGCTGATGCGGATCCGGAAGGCGCCTCACGCCGGGGCCGCATGCCGGATGCGGGCATGCTTCACGGCCGCGTCCATTGCCCTGATGGGTCTGCTCATATGTATTCCATCCACCGTGCGTGCACAGGCCGTGCGCGATACAGTGGAGGTCCTGTCGGTCGACATACAGGGGGCGGAGCGTCTCCCGCCGGCGCTCGTGCGCAGCGTAGTCGCGACCCAGGCCACCGGCTGCATCAGCGCTGCCCTGAAACCCATATGCTGGCTCGGCGGATCGCTCGACAGGCACTACCTGGACGAGCGCACGCTGACGGCCGACCTCCTCCGGCTGCGCCTGTTCTACCATCAGCGCGGCTTTCGCGAAGCGCGCGTGGACCTCGACACAACACGGACCGGCCGAGGTATCCACGTCCTCTTCAGGATCACCGAGGGCGAGCCGGTCATCGTCAGCAGTGTGCAGGTGGAAGGTGCGGCAGAGATCGGCGGTGGCCTCACGAGCAACCTGCCCCTGCGTGCCGGACAGCCGCTCAGCATGCTCGCGTTCGAGGCTACGCGTGATACGCTGATCGCGCGTCTGGCGAACCGCGGATATGCCGCGGCCGATGTCCTGGCGAACTACGAGATTCCCGCCACGGATACGCGCAGATCCGAGGTCGCGTATCAGCTGATGCCCGGCCCGCTGACACGCTTCGGCGATATCACGATCACGGGGACCGAGCGCGTGTCGCCATCCGTAGTGCAGCGCATGCTGACGTTCCGGCAGGGCGACCTGTACAGCCGTCAGGCGCTGCTGCGCAGCCAGCGCAATCTGTTCAGTCTCGCTGTCTTCCGTCACGCCGAGATCATCACTGCAGACCCGTCGCTCGCCGATACGGTACTGCCGGTGCGCGTGCAGGTGAACGAAGGTGACCTGCACCGCGTGCGCGTAGGCGTCGGCCTCAGCACGGCCGATTTCCTGAATGCCGAGGGCAGCTGGGTGAGCCGCAACTTCCTCGGCCGCGCCCGCCGGCTCGAGGTGCGCGGCCGCATCTCCAACATCGTGGCGGAGCCGCTGCGGCCGCTCCCGGGCTTCGAGGGATGTTCCGGAATCTACTGCGACGCGGCCGGTTCGATCGCGGTCGACTTCAGCCAGCCGTGGTTCTTCGATCTGCAGAATACGTTCGGCGCCGGCCTGTTCCTCGAACGCTTCACGCTGCCGGGCGTCTATGTACGCACGTCGCGCGGCGGGTATCTCTCGTTCAGTCGTGCATTCGGCGGCGGCGGTGTGGCCTCGATCGGCTACCGCCCCGAGCTGACCCAGCTGGAGTCCGATGGCGACCTGATCTTCTGCGTCAACTTCACGGTGTGCGAAGAGCGCGAGATCGATATCCTCCGCAGCGCCCACTGGCTGGCACCGCTCGCTCTGTCCGCGAGCATCGATCGCTCCAACAGCCTGTTCTCGCCGACCGGCGGCTACATCCTGCGCGTCGATGGCGAGTACGCCGCTCGCGAGACGGGGTCCGAATTCGACTATGTCCGGCTGCTCGGCGAAATCTCGGCGTATCATGACCCCTTCCGCGGCGTGGTTATTGCCACCCGACTGCGACCCGGCTGGGCACGCGCCGTAGGTGCGCCGGGCACCGGCCTGGGGCTGCATCCACAGAAGCGGTTCTTCGGCGGCGGGCCGAACAGCGTTCGGGGCTTCGCGCAGTATCGGCTCGGGCCGAAGCTGCTCACGATCGATGACGGCCGCGTGCTGGCCGACACGGTCGGCTTCCGCCCGGGCTGCACGCCACAGGACATCAATGCCGGTGCTTGCGATGTCAGTGAGCTCGCGCGGCGCGCGCCCGGTGAGTTCGAGCTCCGGCCCGTCGGGGGCGCGGTGCTGCTGGAAGGGAATGTCGAGGCCCGTTTCCCCATCTGGTCCGATCGGCTGCGGGGAGCCGCGTTCCTCGACGTGGGGCAGGTCTGGCGCAGTGTCGATGAGGTAGACCTGCGCGCTCTGGCCTGGACGCCGGGGGTCGGCATCCGGTACCTCAGCCCGATTGGCCCCATTCGCATCGATGTCGGGTACAACCCGGCCGGTGCCGAGCGGCTGGCCGTCGTTACGACGGAGATCTGTCACCAGACCGCCGAGGACGTATGCGAAGATATCCAGCCGGGTGTCACGTACCCGATCGACGAGCTGGGCAATCGGCGCAAGCTGCGCTCGCTGCCGTCGGTCATGTGGCACCCGGAGCGGTTCCAGTTCCACTTCTCGATAGGGCAGGCGTTCTGACGTGTCGCGATCACTCCGTCTAGCCGGGTACATCGCCATTGGCGTGCTGAGCGGACTGCTGCTCGCCGCTGGCATCATCTTCCTGCTGTCGCGTACCGACTGGGGCATGGAGCGCGTGCGCGGCTTCGCCGTCAGCTGGCTCGAGGAGCGCGTCGATGGCGAGCTCCGCATCGGCCGCATCACCGGGCCCGGCCTGCTCGGCGGTGTGGTCATCCACGATTTCGGCATTGTCGACCCGAAGGGGCGGCCGTTCCTCGCGACGGACAGCATCGAGCTCAACTACAACATTCGTACGCTGCTCGGCGGCAGTGTCGTGCTCAACAACGTGGTGCTCTACGGTCCCGAGATCGTGCTGGAGCAGCTGCCGGGCGACACTGCCTGGAACTACCAGTACGTGTTTCCTGATCGTACCCCCGGTGAGGACGAGCCGCGCACCCGCCGGCTCATCCTCTTCAATGACGCCAGGGTCGTCGACGGAACCGCGACCGTACGCATTCCGATCGAGCCCGGTGATCAGATCGAGACGGGTGATACCGCACGCATCATTTTCGACCGCCTGCAGGGCGGCCTCGCGCGCGTCATGCGTTTCGAGCAGCTGAACGCGCGCCTCGATCGGGTGATCTGGGAGTCGCCGCTCGAGCCCGGCCGTCTCGTGGACATCCAGTCGCTGCAGACGCGCGGCTTCGTGTGGCGCGACCCGTTCATCGTCGAGGACATGCGCGGCACGCTCACCATGCGCGATACGATCGTGGCGTTCGACCTGCCCGAGGTCGAGCTCCCGGGCAGCCGCGCCGCCGTGCTGGGCAGTGTCATCCTCGAGGATGGCCGCAACAACATCGATGTGCGCGTCGAGAGCAGCCGCGTTGCACTCCGCGACCTCCAGTTCCTCCATCCGCAGATCCCGGAGGAGGGGGGCGGGTCGGTGCTGCTCCGCATCAAGTCGCAGCCCGATGGCATCCTGTTCCTCGCGGAAGACGCGCGGCTCTCGACGCCCGGCACCAGCATCGCCGGGTCCTTCGGCGTCGTGACGGGCGACACACTGTATTTTACGAACGTCGACCTGCGCGCATCACCACTCGACGTCCAGCTCATCGAGCGCATTCTGCCGGGCGGCCTGCCCGTCGACGGCCTGCTGGTCGGTACCGTGGAGGTCCGCGGTCCGCTTTCCGCCCTCGAGACGAGCGGCGATATGCGACTGACGGGCAGCGGCACGGGCGCACCGTCGGAGGTGGCGTGGCGCGGCGTCCTCGATGTGCGCAACCGGACAGTCTCGGCACGCTCGTTCAACGCGGACGTCCGCCATCTCGAGATGGCGATCGTCTCCGCGTTCGCGCCCGAGCTGAAGGTCACGGGCAGCGTTTCCGGCACGGTCTCCGGATCGGGCGGTCGCGGCCGCATGAACTTCGCCGGGCTGCTCGAGCACGCGTCGAGCGATGGTGGCAGATCCGTGTTCGATGGCGGAGGAAGTCTCGAGGGAGGCGGCCGAAGTCGTCGCCTCGACCTGACGCTCAACGCCTCGCCCGTCACATTCCACGATCTGGCACAACAGGTACCCGCACTGCAGGGATTGCAGGGAGAGCTAAGCGGACCCGTGCACATCGCGGGCACTGCTGACGACATGGCGTTCGATGCCGAGCTGACGACGCCGGGCGGTCCGCTCGCGCTCGACGGACGTGTTATGGGGCGCGCCGGGGCACGCCGGATCGCCGCAACGGCGGAGGCGCATGGATTCCGTCTCGATGCATTTCGCGACGGGCTGCCGCCGACCACGGTGTCGGGCACCCTGACGGTGGACCTGACCGGCAACACGGTCGGCACCATGACCGGTCCGGTGCGACTCGCGCTCGACTCGACGCGCCTCGGCGAGCTGCCGCATTCCACGCTGCTGCTGGGTGCGCACATGTCCGACGGCCTGCTTGTCGTGGACAGCGCATTCCTGCGCGGCCCGCTCGGCACGGGCCGCGCCAGCGGCACGATCGCCCTCGTCGAGACGGCGCACGGCACCCTCCAGGCCGGCTACACAGCCGAGTCGCTCACCGCGCTCGAGCCATTCCTGTACCGGAACCAGGGACCGGCTGCGGACGGGGAGCCGCGCGTCGCGGGCCACGTCGATGCACTCGCCACGATCACCGGCTGGGTCGGCAACCTTGCCATTGAATCAACGGGCACCGGCTCCGGCATCCTGCTCGGTCCGGTCGCCGCGGGACGCGTGCATGCGGAGGTGAACGCGTCGGGGCTGGGTACGGACCGGGCCCTGTACGGCGTGGTTGCTACCGCGGACTCCGCACAGGCGTTCACCCATGCATTCCAGGTCGCGCGTCTCCAGCTGGCCGGCACAGCCGATTCCATGCACGTGACGGCCGGTGCCACGGCCGCGGGCGAGGACCGGCTGTTCGCGGCGGGCGTCGTGCAGCGCGTGAGCGATGACAGCGGCGCGACATTCCACGCCCGCCTGGATGAGGCGCGCCTCGGCGGTCGCTCACCATGGCTGCTCGCTGCGCCGGCGGCGATGCATATCGCCAACGGGACTGCGCTGCTCGATTCCGTGGTGCTGGAACGCGATGCCGGCGGGCGCGCGGTCGCGGGCGGTCGGCTCACGTGGGCGCCTTCGACGATCGCCGGTGTTCAGCCGCTCGAGTTCACGATCGGCATCACACGTCTCCCGTTCACGGATCTGCTCGGTGTATTGAACTCGCGTACGCAGGGCAGCGGTATCGTGGATGGATCGCTGCGCGTTTCGGGCAGCGCGCTCGATCCGTTCATTGAGGCCGAGGTCATGGCGCGCGACATGACGTACGGCGATGTCCGCATCGACCGTGCGTACGCCGAGCTCAACTATGCCGCCCTGGGCATTGATGCGCATGCCGAGGCGCAGTACGGCGGGCGCAGGATCATCAGCGGTGGCGGCCGTATCCCGATCGACCTTCGACTCGCATCGGTCGGCGAACGGCGACTCGCGGAGCAGCTGCGCCTGACGATCACCGCCGACAGCCTCCCGCCGGGTCTTCCGCTCGGCCTGGTCGACGGCTTCACGAATGTGCGCGGTCGCATCGACGGCATGATGACGGTCGGCGGCACGACCATCGACCCGACACTGAGCGGTGGCTTCACTATACGTAACGGCACCGCCGACTGGGATGTCTCCGGCGTCCGTTACAGCGATGTCACCGGCAACTTCGTGCTCGAGCAGGGCCGGCTTCTGCGCGTTGACCTCAGCGCGGTCTCCGCCGATCCGCGCACGCGGTCAGCACTGTCCTTCGGCGGCACGCCGGCCGTCGGCAGCGGTACGGTCAAGGGCACGCTCGATTTCGACGAGCTCGGCGATCCGCAGTTCGACCTGCAGCTCCGGGCCGCCAGCGCTTACGCCGCCCGACGCCGGGACGTCGAGGCGCGTGTGACGGGCGCCGTGCACATGGGCGGCCGATACACGCGGCCGGTGATCAGCGGTGAGCTCCACGTCGACCAGGGCGCAATCTACATCGAAGAGCTGTATCGCCAGTACCTGCTGTCCGGCGTCGAGCTGGACGATCCGACGCTCCTGAGTCTGGTCGATACCGCCCTCGTTGCCGTACGCCCCATCATCGCCGCATCGCGCAATCCGTTCGTGAAGAACCTGCAGGTGCGCGATCTCCAGGTCGATGTCGGCGCCGATTCATGGCTGCGCAGCCGCGACATGGATGTCGAGGTGAGCGGCAGGCTGAACGTCGCGTTCCGTCTGGATCCACGTGACGAGGACCTCCGGCTCACCGGCTCCCTCGCTGTGAACCGGGGCACGTACTCGCTCTACTATCCGCCGCTGCAGTCGCGCCGGTTCCAGGTGCGGCAGGGATCCATCGACTTCCCGGGGACTCCGGGAATCGATCCCAACCTCTCCATTACGGCCGCATACAAGGCGCGCGCACGCGGCGAGCCGCTCGACGTGCTGGCGATCGTGTCCGGCACCCTTCAGAGCCCGCGCGTGCATCTGTCCAGCGAGGTGCAGCCGCCGATCAGCGAGTCGGACCTCGCGTCGTATCTGTTCTTCGGTGTGCCGACGTGGGAAGTGGCGGGCAGCAGCCAGCAGAACCGTGCGATGGCCGGGCTGGGCGGCGCGCTGACGCCGAGCGTGCTCGGCTATGCGTCCAGCGGATTGCAGGCGCTTGTCCAGAACGCAGGTCTGCTCGATTACGTCGGACTCACCACCACCGAGTCCGGTATGGCAACCGAGCCGGACGCCGGTTTCTCCGACTTCCTCGCCGAAACGCAGCTGGAGATCGGCCGCTACCTCACGTCCGATGTCTATTTCGGTATGTCGAAGCGCCTCGGCACATCCAATCTCGATGCGGGCGCGCGCCTCGAGTGGCGTTTCCTGCCGGAGTACTCTTTCGAGATGTTTGCCGAAGACCGCCTCGCGCGCGCTCCCGCATTCGGCCTGCGTCAGGAGACGGGGCTCCGCAAGGTCTACGGGTTCCTGCTGTTCCGCGAATGGGGCTTCTGACCGACAGCGTGGATCTGGACCGCGCCCGAATCGCAAGGGTATAATGCGCCAGCAATGAATGAACCCTGGAGGCAGCCGATGGAACGGATGAAGGTATTCCTGCTGATGGCCGGCCTGACCGCGCTGCTGGTCGTGCTGGGCGGTGCGGTGGGCGGGCAGCAGGGCATGATGATTTTCTTTGTGCTCGCGGCCCTGATGAACTTCGGCATGTACTGGTTCAGCGACAGGATGGTGCTGAAGATGTACAAGGCGAAGATCATCGAGCGGGAGGCAGCGCCCGAGCTGTACGATATGGTGGATACGCTGCGGCAGCGCGCAGGACTGCCGATGCCGACCGTCGCGATTGCGCCGTCGGAGCAGCCGAATGCGTTCGCGACCGGACGCAATGCCGAGCACGCGGTGGTCTGCTGCACGGCAGGTATCCTGAAGCTGGTGAGCCGCGAGGAGCTGGAAGGGGTGATGGCGCATGAGCTCGCGCACATCAAGCACCGTCACATGCTCGTCGGTACCATAGCGGCCACGATGGCCGGCGCGATCGCGATGGTCGGCAGCATCGTGAGGTGGGGCGCGATCCTCGGCACGGGCCGCGATGAGGGCGGCAATCCGTTCGCAATGCTGGCAGCGGCCATCGTCGCTCCGATCGCGGCGATGATCATCCAATTCGCGATCAGCCGGCAGAATGAGTTTCAGGCCGACGCAACGGCGGCCCGCATCACCGGCCGTCCAATGGAGCTGGCCGGTGCGCTGCGTCGGCTGGACGCGTATGCACAACGTATCCCGATGCAGGTCAACCCCGCCGCGGCCCAGCTCGCGATCGTCAATCCGCTGCGCGGCGGCAGCGTGATGCGCCTGTTCAGTACGCATCCGGCGACCGAAGCACGCGTTGAGCGGCTCCAGGCACTGGCCGCCGACCCGCAGATTGGTCAGCTCGGCGTCTGAATCCGAGCGGCGCGGTGACCCCTCTGGACCTGCGTACGGCCGGCTCGACTGCCGGCCGTACTCTCATCATCCTCAATCCGCACGCGGGACAGGAAGACGAGCAGCGCATGCGCCGCAGGCTGGGCGGCGCATTCGCCGCCCGCGGCGCCGCGTTTGACCTGGCCGCCACGGAACGTGCCGGCCACGCCACCGAGCTGGCGCGTCAGGCGACCCTCCTGGGGTACCGGGCCGTTGCCGTCTGCGGCGGTGATGGTACTCTGGCCGAAGCTGCCACAGGCCTGGCGGGGACGACCACACCGCTCGCGATCATCCCGCGCGGCACGGCAAACCAGGTCGCGCAGAATCTCGGCATCCCGCGTGCCCTGGAGGATGCCGTGGACGTGGCCGTATTCGGGACCGCGTCGAGCATCGACCTGGGCCTCATTCGCGACCGCGCGTTCGCGCTCGTCGCCGGCGCCGGCTTCGACGCGGCCGTCATGCAGGCGGCCACGCGCGAGCTGAAGGAACGCTGGGGCTTCGGCGCCTATATCTATGCGGCCATGAAGGAAGCGCTCACCGCCGGCCCGCGTCGCTTCCGCATCACTGCCGACGGCCGCGATATCGAGGTGGATGCCGTCTCCGTCATGGTCGCGAACGTCGGTGAGCTGTTCGCGCGCTGGCTGCCGCTTCGCTTCTCGCTCGCCCCCCAGCCCACGAGCGCATGGCATGACGGATTGCTCGACGTAGTCATTGTTGCCCCGCGCAACGCTCCGGAGATCGCCGAGGTGCTGTGGCGCTCGGCCAGCCGCAGGTTCACGGGCAGTGACCGGCTGCTCCACTTCCAGTCCCACGAGATCACGATCGACGCCGATCCGCCGATCGCGGTCCAGGCGGACGGCGACCCGGCCGGCCAGACGCCCGTTTCGATCTCCGTCATGCGAGACGCAATGCGGGTCATCGTGCCCGCGTCGCGGACAACTTGACGGATACCGTCACCACCCGGAGCATCCTCACCGAAGACGACGTCGCGATCACCGTGCACCGCGTCGGCAGCCACGACGGCACTCCCGTCATCCTCGCCCCCGGTACGTTCTCCAACTGGAGCTTCTGGCTGGGCACACGCGGGACGGGATTCGCACGCGAGCTCGCCCGCCGCGGCTTCGAGGCCTGGGTCGTCGACCTTCGTGGTCACGGCCGCAGCCAGCGCCCGGCACCGGGCGAACGCTGGAATTTCGACGACTGGGGAAGGCTCGATCTCCCGGCTGTCATCCGGGCCGCGCACGATGAGGGCCGCACACCCCTCCTCGTCGGTCACTCGGCCGGCGGGGCCTCCGTGCTCGCTGCACTCGCCGGAACCGGCGGCCTCGAAAGCGGCGTCGCAGCGGCCGCAATCATAGCCACCCCGCTGCCATGGCTGCAGCGGTGGCGCCGCGCCGGGGCGTGGGCGATGCGCTTTGCGTCGCGTCACATGGATGCGTTCCCCGCACGCCTGCTCGGTCTCGGCCCCGAGGACGAGTTGCCCGGTGTCATGGAGCAGTGGATGGACTGGAACCTCCGCGGACGCTGGATCGGTCGCGACGGTACCGATTACAGCACAGCCCTCACGCGCCTGCGGCTGCCACTGCTGTTCATCGCCGGATCCGGCGATCGCCGCTTCGCGCCCCCCGCTGCCTGCCGCGGACTCTTCGACCTCGCCGGTTCCCCCGATCGCCTCTTCATCGAAGCCGGCATCGACACCGGTTTCAGCCGGGACTACGGTCACGCCGACCTCATTGTCAGCCGCGATGCCCGCCGCGAAATATGGCCACTGCTTGCCGACTGGCTGGCCGCGCACGCCCCTCCGTCGGCTTGACGCACGCGCCGTGCGCCGCGAAAATTGCCAGTCTGCACTGCTTTCAGAACCAGTAAGAGGATTAGCTCCATGTCGATGCCCGCCACGCAGATCCGACGCGGCAACGTGATCCTGTTCAACGGTGAGCCGCACCGCGTGATCGAGTTTCATCACCACACGCCCGGAAATCTGCGCGCGTTCGTTCAGGCCAAGATGCGCAACATCAAGACGGGCTCGACCACCGAGCACCGGTTCCGCGCCGCCGACACGGTCGAGAAGGCGCAGATGGAGACGCACGAGCTCCAGTTCATGTACAAGGACGCGCACCATTACCACTTCATGAACAACGAGACGTTCGAGATGCTCATGCTCGATGATGAGATTCTCGGCGACTCCGGCCAGTGGCTGACCGAGAACATGGTCATCCTCGCGGAGTTCTATAACGGTCAGGCGATCGGCGTGGAGCTGCCGTCTTCCCTCGAGCTGGAAGTGGTGGAGACAGAGCCGACCATGACCGGCGCCACGAAGACCGCCATGACGAAACCCGCCACGCTCTCCAACGGCGTCACGGTGCAGGTCCCCTCCTTCATCAACGAGGGCGACATGCTCCGCGTGGACCCGCGGGAAGGGAAGTACCTGGAACGGGCGAAGTAGCGTTACAACAACGGATTTCATTCGCGGAGACCTGCAGGAGATCATGGAGACCACGGAGCCGCCGCGGCCGGGTCCGGGCTCCGGGTATTTCGCCGCCTTCTGAAGTAATTGGAACCAAACAAGGGAAATGGCTGAAAACCGCGGACGCTGACTCGACGTGGCGTCCCCGCAACGACCCGGCTCTCCGCGTTCTCCGCCATCTCCCGCCGTTCTCCGCGATTGAAAAATCGCCTGCCCATAACCCCGGACCGAGTCCGCGCCCGCGGGGTATCTCCCCGGTCAGCCCGCAACCCCGAAGGCCGAGCCGATACATGGAAGAGAAACTGGTTGTCCGCGGCGCCCGCGAGCACAACCTGCAGAACATCGATGTGGAGATCCCGCGCGACCGCCTGGTCGTGATCACGGGATTATCCGGATCCGGCAAGTCGTCGCTCGCGTTCGACACAATCTACGCCGAGGGCC
Source organism: Longimicrobiales bacterium (assembly GCA_035461765.1). Classification (GTDB taxonomy): domain Bacteria; phylum Gemmatimonadota; class Gemmatimonadetes; order Longimicrobiales; family RSA9; genus SH-MAG3. The sequence continues at coordinate 5,177 of DATHUY010000151.1, read as the reverse complement.
AGCGTCGCTACGTCGAATCGCTGTCGGCGTACGCCCGCCAGTTCCTCGGCGTGATGGAGAAGCCGGACGTCGATGTGATCGAGGGTCTTTCGCCTGCGATTTCCATCGAACAGAAGACAACCGGCCGTAACCCGCGCTCGACCGTCGGCACCGTCACCGAGGTGTACGACTATCTGCGTCTCCTGTGGGCGCGCGTCGGGGTGCCGCACTGCACCGAGTGCGGGCAGCCGGTGCGGCGCCAGTCATCGACACAGATCGTCGATCAGATCCTCGCCTGGCCGGAGGGCACGCGCCTCGAAGTCCTCGCGCCGCTCGTGCGCGGCCGCAAGGGTGAGTTCCGCGACCTGTTCGAGGACGCGCGCCGGAAAGGCTTTGTGCGCGTGCGCGTCGACGGCGAGCTGCATGATCTGGAGTCGCCGCCGAAGCTGAACCGCTACGAGAACCACGACATTTCGATGGTCGTGGACAGACTTGTCGTGCGCGAAGCGGATCGTTCCCGCATCGCGGACTCGCTCGAGACCGCGCTCCGCGCCGCCAATGGCATTGCCGAAGTAGTCGAGCATGCGGCGGAGCCGAAGACGCACCTGTTCAGCGAGCGCTACGCGTGCGTCCATTGCGGCACCAGCATGGCCGAGCTGGAGCCGCGCCAGTTCTCGTTCAACTCGCCGTACGGGGCCTGCGACGGCTGCGGCGGCCTCGGCACGCGGCGCGAGGTCAGCCCCGCACTCGTCGTTGGCGATCCCATTATCTCCCTCCTCGAAGGTGTCATCCTGCCGTGGGGCGAGCCGACCGGCCACCTGCGCAAGACGATCATTCCGGGCCTGGCCGAACACTACGGCTTCGATCCCAACACGCCGTGGGGTGAGCTGCCGCAGAAGGTGCGTGACGGCATCCTGAACGGGTCCGGTCGCCGCAAGGTGAAGTTCCCGTACCGCTCCGGCGGCGCCGCGGGCTCGTACAGCGAGCCCTGGGAAGGCGTGCTCACGAACGTGATGCGGCGCTACGAGGAGACGTCGTCGGATTCCGTGCGCGAGCAGCTCCAGGAGTTCATGATGACGCTGCCATGCCGGACCTGCGGCGGCAGCCGGCTGAAGCAGGAGAGCCTGGCGGTCACTGTCGGAGGCCGCTCCATCGGCGACGCCGTTCACATGAGCGTCGCCGAGGCGCTGGCGTTCTTTGCGGATCTTTCCTCATCGACCTCGCTGCAGACGGAGATCGCAGGGCCGATCCTGAAGGAAGTGCGCGAGCGCCTCCAGTTCCTGGTCAATGTCGGGCTCGAGTACCTCACGCTCGGCCGCAGTGCGGAAACACTGTCGGGCGGCGAGGCGCAACGGATCCGCCTGGCGACGCAGATCGGCAGCCGCCTGGTTGGTGTGCTCTACATCCTGGACGAGCCGAGCATCGGCCTGCACCAGCGCGACAACGAGCGGCTCCTCCAGACGCTCAAGCAGCTGCGTGATCTCGGCAACACGGTGCTCGTCGTGGAGCACGACCGCGAGACGATCGCGGCCGCCGACCACATCATCGATCTCGGTCCTGGCGCCGGCCGCCACGGCGGAGAGGTCGTTGCCGAAGGCACACTCGAAGAGGTTCTGAAGAGTGACAGGTCGCTGACTGCGGCGTACCTGCGCGGCGACCGCGAGATTCCGATGCCGAAGACGCGGCGCCAGGCGGCCGATGACGGCTACCTGGTCGTGCGTGGCGCGCGTGAGCACAACCTGCGCAACATCGATGCGACGTTCCCGCTCGGCACGTTCACCTGCGTCACCGGTGTCAGCGGCTCCGGCAAGAGCACGCTGATCACGGACATCCTCTACCAGACCCTGTCGCGCCATTTCTATAACGCGCGGGTTCTGCCGGGCGAGCACGACGACATCGAGGGCCTGGATCGCATCGACAAGGTCGTCGACATCGATCAGTCGGCGATCGGTCGCACACCGCGCTCGAATCCGGCGACGTACACCGGCCTCTTCACACCCATCCGCTCGCTTTTTGCCGAGCTGCCGGAGTCGAAGATCCGCGGGTACGCACCCGGCCGCTTCAGCTTCAACGTGAAGGGCGGCCGTTGCGAGTCGTGCCAGGGTGACGGCCTGATCAAGATCGAGATGCACTTCCTGCCGGACGTATACGTACCCTGCGACGTGTGCCGCGGGCGGCGTTACAACCGCGAGACGCTCGAGGTCTTCTACAAGGGCCGCACGATCGCGGATGTGCTCGACATGACCGTCGACGAAGCGCTCGAGTTCTTCGACGCCGTGCCGAACATCCGGCACAAGCTCCAGACACTCTCGGATGTAGGACTCGGCTACATCCATCTCGGTCAGTCCGCGACGACGCTGAGCGGCGGCGAGGCGCAGCGCGTGAAGCTGGCGACGGAGCTGTCGCGCCGTGATACCGGCCGCACGCTCTACATCCTCGACGAGCCGACGACGGGTCTGCACTTCGAGGATGTGCGCATGCTGCTCCACGTGCTGCACCGTCTGGTCGATCGCGGTAACACGGTCGTGGTCATCGAGCACAACCTCGAGGTCGTGAAGACGGCCGACTGGATCATCGATCTCGGGCCGGAGGGCGGTGCGGGAGGTGGCGCCATCGTGGCCGAAGGCACACCGGAGACGGTTGCAGCAAATCCGGTGTCGCACACCGGCCGTTTCCTGGCGGAAACGCTGGGGCTGGCGCCTGTCGGATGAGTCAGGGTACGAAATCCTGCCGCCGGACGGGGCTCCGGGACAGATCCACGGTCGTACTGCGGTGTTGCACCTCGCCCGTGAGGACGGTGACTTCGACCTCGCGGTCCGTCGGTACCCAGCAGATCGCGTAGCGACCTTCGGGACTGGTGAGCGACGCCCACCGTGGAGCTCCACCCTGGCTGCGATCGGCGCGGCGCGGCTGGCCCTTCCAGCGAGCATGGACTTCCACGCCGCCCAGCGGCTCCCCCGTCTCCGTCCGTCGCACGACACCGTACACGAGGCCCAATGTCGTTTCCGGCGGCGCATGGGGACAGGCAATGTGAAGCAGCTCGGACATCGTCGGAAGTGCGAAACTCCGCTGCACCGTCGCCGCGCTGTCGACGCGCACCGTATCCAGCTGCTGCGGCAGACCGATCTCCTGTAGGATCGGGTGTGTGAATCCGATCGCGTAGGTGCCCGGCGGAACGCCCGCGATCCGATAGCGCCCGGTGCTGTCCGATACGGCCGAGAACGGGGTTCCGGAGAGGAACACGAGCGCGCGCTGCGCCGGCCCGCCGGTCACGGTATCGAGCACGGTCCCTTCAATGGCACCGCTGCCGTGTCGCCCGAATAACGTGGGATCGATCGTTTCCGCGAACGTTACGGTACCGCCGTCCTCCCGGTATCCCGTGAGCTCGTAGCGTCGCGAGAACCGACGCGCAGACACCAGCGGCGAACGGATCCACCAGCGCGTGACGATCCAGGCGCCCGTGCCCAGTCGCTCGAAGTGCACTTCACCCGAGGCGCCGAACCGCCGCATGTGTTCCGGCAGCCCCTCGTACTCGAACTCCAGGTGCTGCAGCTCGGCCGTGCGCCGGTTCACCCACAGAACGCCGCTTACGTCCGTACGTCCGTCGCGCCGCAGTGGTGTAAAGCCGAGTCCGATCCGAGTGGTGTCTTTCGACGCCACCAACCTGAAGCAGTGCGAATCCAGGAACGATTCCGAGAGCAGTACGTCCGCGTCCAGCCCCAGAAGCCAGTTCACGTCCCCTTCCGTTACCAGGTAGCCGTCACGTGCGAGTTGCTCCGGTCGTACCGACCTGTACGGCAGCGCCGCCGTCGCATAGACGGGGGCGCGCTCCTCCCGCTCGATTCTGCGCTGCGACTCATCCAGCTCGCGCATGTGATTCATCATCGAATAGCGGATCGAGCCGGTTTCGCCCGTCCATGCCGTCACCGTGAGCGCAGTCCTTACCGCATCCCACAGGGCCACCACGGCCTGGCCGTCAGGACGTCGCTCGCACCCGCGCGAATCCTCCGAACGGGCGTCTACGGACGGCAGCACCAGGGCGCGCCGGCTCAGCTCGAAGTCGTAGTGGACGGAGTCCGGCCCGAGACGCAGCAGCGGCGATGTTGCGGTGACGTAGCCCAGGGCCTGCGCATACAGCCGGTACTCGCCGGCGGCGCGGGCCCGCAGCGAGTACCGGCCCGCGGAGTCCGTCAGAGCACCCTGCTGGCGCACGCCACCCGCGTCCACCAGCTGCACGAACGCACTGGCGACAGGACGGCCCGCCGTGGCATCCATGAGGCGGCCGGTCACGACCTGCGCCTGAGCGGTGCGTTGCGGCAGTAGCGTCAGGAGCAGCAGAATGGCAGCAACGGCAGGTCTTGCGGGCAGCATTTCCGTTCCCGGCTGCGCCGTGTGGAGCGGCGGGTGAGCCGGCCGCGAGCATGTCGTGCGACCGTTGGCCCGAGGATGGGACGGAACGCGCGGGCGAGTCAAGGTATGCGTGAACGCCGGCCGCCCATGGCCGCGCGGCGGGCACCGACAGCCGGGGCGGCGGGTCTGTCCGCAACCAAAGGGTGACAGGTGGCGTAGGGATGCTGTACCTTGGTACCCTGCACGGGTAAGACTTCTGACCAGCGAACTGGGCGTCACGATGATGACACGCGAAGACCTCGAGAGCTATCTCATCCGGATGGAGCACGATTTCGAGGAGATCGAGGAGTCGATGTGGCGGATCGAGTCCGACAATGATGGCGCGCCTGTGGTCGTCATCTACGCGCCGCCGGTCGTCGTTCTGCGGCTGAAGGTGATGGACCTGCCGCAGGTCGCCGACGACACGCGCCTCACGCCGCTCTACCGTCGTCTGCTGGAGATGAACGCCACGGACATCGTGCACGGCAGCTACGGCATCGAGGCGCAGGAGGTGGTGCTCTCCGATGCGCTCGAGCTGGAGACACTCGACTTCGTGGAGCTCCGCAGCAGCTTCGAGAGCATGACGATGGCGGCGGCAAGTCACCTGCCGGAACTGGCTGGAATCGTTGAACAGGGCGCGGCTGCACCGGCCGTGCAACAGGGATAGCGCCAATGGGAATTTTTCAGAAGCTCTCGACGCTGCTGCGTTCGAACATCAATGATGCGATCGCGCGTGCGGAGAACCCGGAGAAGATGCTGAACCAGGTTCTCATCGACATGCGTGAGCAGCTCGCGAAGGCGAAGCAGGA